>JAEZKY010000055.1 GCA_023435985.1 Bacillota bacterium
CTCTAACGGAGTTCCTGCAACAATTTCATTAGCTTCTGTAAGTGGAGATTTACTTCAAACTTATAGAACAACTGATGAATTCTTTCTATATTTCAATTATATATCAAAAACTGTAGTCCTAAAGTCAGAACATTTACTTGCAAGGACCTATGATATGAATTTAAATGCAATAGATACTAAGATAGTATCAAAAGTAGTAATGTCATTAAAGGACTTTAGTGCTGCCAGATTTAATTTCTTATCCTTACCGTCTCAAAACCCACAAAATGCACCAATGCATGTAAATGAAATATGGGTTGCTAACAATGCTATTGTTTATAACATAAGAAATGTGGATGATATCATGTTTTTAGGGCGTAAGGGAATTGGTCTAGTTACTACAGAGGAAACTGCGCTCTTTACAGTTTTGTATCAAAATGGCAAGGTTACAGCGGAGAATGTTTCTACTTTCATGATTGTTTCTACAAAGCGTTTAACCACTTGTTTATATAACGCAATAGATACTAATTTATCATAATTTAAACGGGGCTATTGCAACAGCCCCGTTATGAAAATATTAGTTATAAAAGCCTTATGCATTACGGAAATCAAGTTCTGCCAATTGTTGAGGAATTTATTTATTCTGATAAGTGTAGTGATTAAAATTATTTTAAACAAGGAAAGGACTCTATATTTTTGCCATATATTACCTAATGAGATGTGTTCAAAATATAATTATATGAACGGTAAGGGTAGGGAATATTACATTGTTAATGGAGATATTCTTCCTATAAGATTATTTGTATAGGCTAGTTTTCCGTCCACAGTTATTACAACAGCACCCATACCCTTAATTCTATTAACTCTATGAATAATTGAAGCAGCATCTAATCCAAACAATTTTGTAGTATATATATCGCAGTCCAAGGATCTATCAGTAATAATAGTTAAAGAAGCTATATTACTTTCTATTGGATAGCCTGTTTTGCTGTTAAATATATGGTGGTATTTACGTCCATTATTTTCAAACACTCTTTCATATATTCCTGAGGTTACAACGGATTGATCTTTTATTTTGACAAGTGCCACAACATTTCCTCTTGGTAGAAACGGATTTTGTATTCCAACATTCCAGTCACCGCTGTTTGATGGTGATTCTCCAAAAACAAGAACATTACCGCCCATATCTACCATAGCTGAAACAGCCCCATTTTCCTTAAAGAATTCCATAACTTTATCAGCAAAATAGCCTTTAGCTATGGCACCAAGGTCTATCTCAATGCCTTTTTTCAAGAAATACACGGTCTTTTTTTCATCATCTAGTTGGATATTTTCAGGCTTTAAAAGTTCCAGTACCTTTGTTATAGCTTCTTTCTCTGGTACATGTGCCTCCTTAAAACCTATTCTCCATAATTTTATTAATGGCCCTATAGCAATATTTAAATATGTATTTTCACACAGACTATGTTTTTTCCCTATTTTTATCAGCTCATACAGCTCTGCATCCACTTCTTTCGGAGCTAGTGGAGCTGTTTTTTTTAGCATGGCAAGCTGTGATTTATCACTGTTGGCACTGAAGACTTCTTCATAATGAATCAGCATATCACAAGCCTTTTCTGCAAGCTTTTCAGCAGCCTCTCCCTTTATATATAGAGAAATTTTTGTTCCCATAAGATATATTATTTTCGTATACTCATTCATTTTGCTCTCCTAGATTGAAATTATTTTGTCCATGAATTAGAAATGCATCTATAAGGTCTTTATCAATATCAGTTAGTTTTTTTTCACTATGATATGCTATAAAATAATCTAAATTCAGTTCATCAATTGGAATTTGATATATGTTGTATTCAGATGGACACTCTTTTAAATAGACGCTTTCTGGTATAAAGGTCAGTCCTAAATTACTCGCTGCAAGGTTACGTGCAGTATTGATTTCGGTGCTTTCCATTATGATTTTTGGTTCCACCTTATAAATGCTTAATAACTGATCTATCTGCTTTCTTATAGCAGATCCTTTGGAAGTTAGTATCAGCTTTTGAGATAATATCTTGGTTATGTCGATAGTTCCTTCTGGAATAATGGCGATGTCTTTCTGATATAAATCACAGCAGCGAGGAATAATAGCACGGTATCCGTGTCTGCCCCAAGTAATCGAGTTTAAGTTAGGAGAAATATTTCTTGAATTTTGTCCAAGCCAAAAATCCAACTCACCATTCAGAATGAGTTTCTCATTTTTTTCTGGTAAAGCCTCTGAAAGCTCTATTCTACAGTTTGGATGTATATCCAAAAACTTTGGTAAAAAAAGAGGTAAAAGGTAGGTTCCAAGGCTAGGAAGCACTCCTATCTTTATAACCTTGCTATCTATATCAGACACAGCTGATATTTCCCTAATGAGCCTCGCATAATTATTTTCTATTGAAGTTAAATACTGATAATATATCTTACCCTGCTCGGTTAATCTATATGGAAGCTTGTTACGACTTATAAGCTCACAGTTTAACTGACTTTCTATCCTTTTAATACTCTGTGTCAAGTGAGGTTGAGAAATATAAAGTGATTTGGCAGCCTTGCCATAATTACTGTACTTTAAAATGGCATCAATATAATACAAAATATCCTGAGAATAGTATTTTGACATTTAATTCATCCTTTTGTGAAATATTTAGGCATATGAAAATAAATAACGAGTCCCAAATAGCTTTGCAAGTGGACTTGTTAGTTATGTGATAGTGCCTTAACTTATTAATTCTTGTGTTCGATTATAACAAATATGTTATCAAACTTCAATAAATAACTATTAGATACAATATATTTAACATGTTAAAATTATATCAAACAATTATTGAAATTATGAAATACAGAAAGGGGATTACTATGAAATATTTAGCAATTGTAGGCACTAACTCAGATGTGTCAACTAATCGTATGCTGCTTCAATTTATGCAAAAGCATTTTTCGAGTGAGGCAGAGATAGAACTATATGAAATTAAGGATTTACCTGCATTTAATGAACCAGAGGATTCTGATGTTCCTGAAAAGGTAGCAGAATTATCAGATAAAATTTTAAAAGCAGATGGGGTAATAATAGCAACTCCAGAGTATGATCATGCTATACCAGCGGTTTTAAAGAGCGCTCTTGAATGGATTAGTTACACTAGTCAGGCACTTACTGACAAGCCTGTTTTAATAGTGGGGGCTTCCCTTGGTACACTTGGTTCTTCTCGTGCACAGGCGCATCTTAGACAAATACTTGATTCACCTGAGCTTGCTGCTAGAATCATGCCAAGCAGTGAATTCCTTTTAGGAAAATCACAAGTGGCATTTGATAGCGAAGGAAATCTTATCTATTCAGATAAGCTATCAGAACTTGATGAAATTTTCAGAGAGTTTCTTCTATTTACAGATATTACATCAAAACTTTTAGCAGAAAAAGTTTTACATAAAAAAGTTAAAAAATTCACATGGCAAGAGTAGGAGGATTAATATCAATGAAATTTATAGCAATTGTTGGAACTAGTGCATAAAGATCATATAATCGTAAACTACTTCAGTTTATGAAAAAATACTTTGAGTCGAAGGCAGAAATAGAAATACTTGAGATTACAGATGTTCCTATGTTTAATCAATCTGATAATCAGTCCTCAAGTGAAGTGATACAGATGTTTAATAATAAGATTACAGCAAGTGATGGTGTTATTATAGCCACTCCTGAGTATAATCACTCAATCCCATCTAGTCTTAAAAGCTTAATTGAATGGCTAAGCTTTGATCTTCATCCATTTGCTGGGAAACCAGTAATGATCCTTGGTGCGTCTCTTGATAGTCAAGGTTCTTCTCGTGCACAGCTACATCTTCGTCAAATCCTAGATGCACCTGGTGTTGATGCAAATGTAATGCCAGGATATGAATTTTTACTTGGAAGTGCAAATAAAGCATTTGATGAGGAAGGTAATCTAAACAATGAAAGAACCATAGACTTCTTAGAAATATGCTTCTTACGCTTCATGCGTTTTGCAAAGATTTCAAATCAGCTTAATGAAGAAGAAGAGTTTACCTTTAACCCAGGAGTATATGAGGTAGATGCAATAGGTCACAGCGGAAGTCTTCCAATGAAAGTATCCTTTAGTGAAGACAGAATAGAAAGTATAGATATAAATACAGATGGTGAGACAGAAGGACTTGCAGATGTAGTTTTTGTAAGAATACCAGATAAAATAATTGAAGGACAGACATTAAATGTTGATGCTCTTTCTGGTGCTTCCGAAACTAGTAATGCTGTATTAGACGGTGTAGCAAAAGCAGTTAAGCTTGCAGGAGTTAACCCTGACATACTTAAGAGACGTCCAAAGCCTGCTAGCAGTCTTATAAAAGAAGACGAAGAATATACTTGTGATGTAGTAGTTGTAGGCGGAGGCGGCGCTGGATTAAGTGCAGCTGCAACAGCACTTCAGAATGGTAGAAGTGCTATTGTTCTTGAAAAATACCCAGCAGTAGGTGGAAATACAATACGTTCAGGTGGTCCTGTCAATGCTGCAGATCCAGAGTGGCAGATGCAGTTTGAAGAAAATAAAGGAGAAAGACATACAATTGAAGAACTACTAGATACAGATGAGAGCTTAATTCATCCAGAATACATAGATGATTTCCGTGCACTTAGAAAAGAGTTTTCTGCTTACAAGAAAAAGTTTGAAACACAAAAAGGACATCTGTTTGATTCGCCATTACTTCACAGAATGCAAACATATTTTGGAGGTAAAAGAACTGACCTTAATGGTAACACAATATACGGCCAATATGACCTAGTAAAGATACTTACAGACAGAGCTTTAGAAAGTGTTAAATGGTTAGAGGAAATAGGAGTTGAGTATGATAAGAGCATAGTATTTGCTCCAGTTGGTGCACTTTGGCGTCGTGGTCATAAGCCTACTAAAAGCCATGGTTCATCATTTATACTTGCACTAACAAAATATGTACAAGATAACTCGGGAAAAATCATTACTGATAGTCCGGTAAAAGAATTTATCATAGAAGATGGTGAAATAAAAGGAGTTATAGCAACTGGTGTCAATGGCCAAAAGATAACTGTTCATGCAAAAGCAGTAGTCCTTGCAAGTGGTGGTTTTGGTGCGAACACAAAGATGCTGAAAGAATACAACACTTACTGGAGTGAAATAGCTGATGATGTAAAGACTACCAATTCATACGCTATGACTGGTGACGGAATATTACTTGGTAAAACTGTAGGTGCAGCACTTATAGGAATGGGCTTTACTCAAATGATGCCTGTAGCTGATCCCGAAACTGGTGAATTATTCAGTGGAGTTCAAGTACCTCCTGAAAACTTTGTAATGGTAAATAAAGAAGGAAAAAGATTTATTAATGAATTCTCTGGAAGAGATGTTTTAACAAAAGCTGCAATTGAACAGGGTGGTTTATTCTACCTTATAGCTGATGATGAAATAAAGAAAACAGCAGCTAATACAAGTCAAGAAAAGTTAGACCGTCAGGTAGAAGCTGGTACTTTATTTAGAGCCGATACCCTAGAAGAGCTAGCAGTAAAAGTTGGAATGGATCCTGCAGTTCTTGTAGACACAATTAATAAATATAATTCATATGTGGATGCTGGTTTTGATCCTGAATTCCATAAGGATACATTTAGCTTAAAAGTAGAGAAAGCACCGTTTTATGCTACTCCTAGAAAGCCAGCAGTTCATCATACAATGGGTGGACTTAAGATAGACACTAAAGCTCACGTATTAGATGAAAATGATAAACCAATTAAAAATCTTTATGCTGCTGGAGAAGTTGCTGGAGGTATCCATGCAGGTAACCGTCTTGGCGGTAATGCATTAACTGATATATTTACCTTCGGAAGAATTGCAGGTAAGACTGCAGTCGATGAAATGAAATAGTTAATCTCCAGCAAATAATCTATCATCTATTGATAAAAAGAATTTTATCAATAGATGATTTTATTTTGCTTTGAAACATATCCACTGGTGAAAATTTAAACCTTAAGGATATCTAGCCTAATAGTGCAAGAATAAAGTTAAGTTAAATAATATTTAGAAAATCCTTAGAAATATAACAAGGTATTCTTTAAGAATTATGTTTATTATTGGAATATAGCCGGTAAAAATAAGATCTTTAGAAGGAAAGATGGCATAGTATTTATATGATTGTAGAATATCTATGATTTATTAAGAAACTAATACATAATTCTTTAAAACTGATTATATTTTTATCACAATATTTTAATAAAGGAGGATATCATGAAATTAAATTCTTATCAAAAATCTTTTGTATGCATTATACTTTTTGGATCAATTACATTATTATCCTGTTACACAGTTATAAAAGAAAATAATAAAACAACATCAATAACTAGGCGTATGAGTACAAATAGAGAATGGACAGATTCTTCAAAAATTCCTTATACAATTACTTTTAATCAAGGAGATATTATACGATTTAATTATAAATCAACTATCAAAGATGGAAAATTATCGCTAAGATTTGTTGATTCTCAAGGAAACTTAATATATGAGTTTGATCCAGGGAAAAAGGGAGAAAAGGATATAAAAATAGAGAAAACCGACATATATGAGCTTTTTATAGAAGGTGATAAATTTGAAGGAAATTACGAGATAATATGTAAAAATCTTGAGTGATAAAGTAGCAGCTTAGGTGCGAATTGTTGCTAGACAAAGGTAAGCATGGGTTTACTACAAAACCAGCCTAGTTAAATTCTTTAACTAGAACTGTTATTACAAAAGGTAGAATGATTGGTTAACGCCTTGAAATGCCTTCCTAAAATTACGAATAGCATTTAATTAAGTAAATAATTAATTGTTATAAGTTCGTTAAAGTATGACTAAGAGATGTTAATCTAAATTTGTAACCGTACAAAGGAGGAAGTAACAGACTTGGAGGAAAGCTTAAAGTTAGAGAAAAGGCAGTTACTTAAGAATTTTCTAGTTGTTAAATTTAAATTTAAGTGATAAAATATCTCTGGGTAGTATCTTATAGAGCTATACCAGATTTTTTGCATTAAAATTTATAATACGACTCATATCTATATGAATGAGATTGAATTAGGATGTTGTATCACATTTATGGAGGTGATACTATAAGAATTGGATTTATTGGGCCTGGGAAGGTAGGCGTAAATTTAGGACGTTACTTTACCCATAAGGGGATAGATTTAAGCGGTTTTTATGGAAGGAATATAGAAAATACCATGAATGCAGCTAATGTTACTAAATCTAAATTTTATGAAAACATTCAAGAGATTATCAAGGAAAGCGATATATTATTTATTACAACGCCTGATGACATCATTTCAATTATAGATAGTGAATTATCAAAATTTGATCTAAACAGCAAATCAATTTGCCACACAAGTGGATCACTTAAATCAAATGTATTATGTAATGCCAAACATTCTGGTGCATTTATCTATTCTATACATCCAATATTTGCGTTTTCAAACAAGAATATGAATTTAAATGAACTTGAAAAGATTTATTTTTCTATTGAAGGTGATATTTTTGACGATTCAATGGTTTTGAAATTATTCGAAATTATAGGAAATAATTTTTTTGAGCGGGACGAAAAAACTTCGTCTATTTATCATTTAGCTAACGTATTTATTTCTAATCTTACATTATCTTTATTAGAAATAGGAATTAGTTATTTTAAAATTCTCGGATTAAGTGAAGAAGAAGCTTTAAAAGCTGTAAAACCTCTTATAAATGGAAATATTGAGAACATTTTTTCAAGTGGATTTGTGAATTCTTTAACAGGTCCAGTTTTAAGAGGTGACATTAATACTATAGAAAAGCATATTTCGGTTATAAATGATGAGGATAAAGATATTTATAATTTATTATCTTTAAACTTATTAAAGCTTGTTGCATTGAAAAATTCTGAAGGATTGAGGATTGAAGAAAAAGAACAGGAGAATGCGATAGCAATCACAAATAATGAAATTATACTCAAAAGTTTGTTAAAAAATTCAGAAAAACATTTAGAGATCTATAAAGTTTTAGGAGGAATAGAATAGTGAAAAATACAGTATCTACTTTTAAAAATGCTAAGACTCATGGGGAAAAAATAAGTATGCTTACAGCATATGATTATTCAATGGCTAAAATTATTGATGAAAGTAATGTTAATGGAATTTTAATTGGAGATTCTCTTGGTATGGTGATTAAAGGAGAAGAGGATACATTAGGAGTTACTATAGATGAAATTATTTATCATACAAAAGCAGTTAAAAAAGGAGCTAAGAATGCACTAATAGTAAGTGATATGCCATTTTTATCTTATCATGTTTCAGTGGAACAAGCTGTTTTAAATGCAGGAAGATTAATTAAAGAAGGTGGCGCTAATGCAGTAAAGCTTGAAGGCGGAGCTAATGTTATAGAACAAATAAAAGCTATTGTGAATGCGCAAATTCCAGTAATGGGGCACCTAGGATTAACACCACAATCTATAAATGCTTTTGGCGGATTTAAAGTACAAGGTAAAGATGAGTCAGGAGCTAAAAAGCTTATTGAAGATGCAGTTCTCATAGAAAAGGCAGGTGCATTTTCTATAGTTCTTGAGGGGATACCTGAAAAGGTAGCAGAGCTTATTACAAAAGCAGTTTCAATACCAACAATAGGAATTGGTGCAGGTAAATACTGCGACGGACAAATTTTGGTGTACCAAGACATGCTTGGTATGTTTAATGATTTTGTACCGAAGTTTGTTAAACAATATGCAAACATTGGACAGAGCATGAGAGAAGCTATAGGTTCTTATGTAAAAGAAGTTCAAGACGGTACTTTCCCTGAAGAAAAACACACCTTTAAAATTGATGAAACCGAATTAAAGAAATTATATTAATTTAATAAAAGGGAGTAGAAGCGATGTTAGTTAAAGAGATACGTGAACTTAGAAGTTTAATCAAAGCATGGAAAAGAGAAGGACTTTCAATTGGATATGTTCCAACAATGGGGGCTTTACATGAAGGTCATGAGAGCTTGATTAAAAGAGCAGTAGAAGAAAATGATAAAGTTGTTGTAAGTGTTTTTGTTAATCCAACACAATTTGGACCAAATGAAGATTATGATAGTTATCCTAGAGATATAAACAGGGATATGGAAATCTGTATAAATGCAGGTGCAGCTATAGTTTTCAATCCTGAGCCAAGTGAAATGTATTATGATAATAAATCAACTAGTGTTAATGTTTCAAATCTTACAAGTGTTCTATGTGGAGCTAAAAGACCAGGACATTTTGATGGAGTCTGCTTAGTTGTTTCTAAATTTTTTAACATAGTTACTCCTGATAAAGCTTACTTTGGAGAAAAGGACGCTCAGCAGGTAGCTGTAATAAAAAGAATGGTTAGAGATTTAAATATAGATGTAGAAATCGTAGCGTGTCCAATAATTCGTGAAGAAGATGGACTAGCTAAAAGTTCTAGAAACACTTATTTATCAGATGAGGAAAGAAAAGCTGCTTTAGTGTTAAGCAGAAGCTTAAGGCTAGCTAAAGAAGCATTAAATCATGGCGAAAGAAATGCTAATGCTATTAAAGAAATTATCAGAGAAGAAATTAATAAAGAATCACTAGCAAAAATTGATTATGTTGAAATAGTGGACAGTGAATCATTAGAAAATGTTCAAAAAATAGAAAAAAGCATTTTGATTCCAATTGCTGTTTATATAGGTAAAACAAGATTAATAGATAATTTTACATTTAAACTATAATAAGAATCTTAGGAGGAACTTTTTGATGATACTTACAATGTTAAAAGGGAAAATACACAGAGCTACGGTAACTCAAGCTGAGTTAAATTATATGGGAAGCATAACTATAGATAAAACACTTATGGAGGCTTCAAATATAATTGAAAATGAGAAAGTTCAGATAGTTGATATAAACAATGGAGAAAGATTTGAAACATATGTAATCCCAGGGAAGAGAGATTCAGGTGTTATTTGCCTAAATGGGGCAGCAGCAAGATTAGTACAAACTGGTGATAAAGTCATAATTATTGCTTATGCTCAGATGAATGAAGAGGAAGCAAAAAAATTTAAGCCAGCTGTTGTATTTATGAATGATGATAATACAATAAAGGAAATTACTAATTACGAATCTAATGAATAAAATTTGATTTAAATTAAACAAGCATAAGCAGTTTATAATACTTTTGCTTATGCTTGTTTAATTTGAATTTTTAAAACCTAACAAGCTGTTCGCATATGTATGTTTATTATATGATATTGTAATGTTTTAGCGCATTAGCTATTCCATCTTTTTCTATATCTGATGTTACAAATGATACTAGATCAAAAAGAAGAGGATTACTATTTCCCATTGCAATACTGTTTTTTGCATATTTAAGCATAGATAAATCATTTGTGCTATCACCGATGGCATAAGTGTTTTGATGAGGAATATCTAGGTGATCCATTAAATACTTAATTCCTGATGCCTTTGAATATTCTAAAGGAACTAATTCATAAAAATCTTTACCACGATGTATAAACTCGAAAGTCTTTTCATAACATTTTTTGAATTCAGCAAAATTACTATTAGAATTTGTCCAAATAACAATTTTATCAAAGTTAATATTTATATCATCAAAAGTTTGGTATTTATAGAAACCTACATTTATATGACGATTTTTAATTCTTAAGACTTCTGAAGAATTTATATTAATATCATTATCATAATAAACTCCATGTTTTCCTTCGAGAATGGCATCAATTTTACATTCTCTTAATTTGTTAACAATTTTCTTTGAAAGTTTTGTTCCAAGGCTTTTGTGAAATAACTCTTGTCCTTTAAATTCTATGTAAGTTCCGCAGCCGCATACATAACCATCAAAATTCAATTCTTTAATACAATCATCAATTTCTAAAATTGGTCTTCCAGTATTTATAAAAGCAAAGTGTCCATTTTCTTGAGCATTTTTTATTGCTATTTTTGCGCTTTCTGGTAATGCATAAGTTTTCTCATTAATTAGTGTTCCATCAATATCAAAAAATATCATTTTAGGCTTCATTTTATTTTCCTTCCTAGTATGTTAATTATTTATTTATTCATTAGTCTTGTAACATTATATTACTGTGTTAATTATACTATTGTTAAAAAATCAAAACAACGTTTGCGTTTTCATCTAAGAAATATACAAATAGTTCCTAAGAAGAATACTTTACTATGGCTTTACAGCAGCTAAAACTATATAGTATAATTACAGGTATAATTTAAAGGATACATGAAATAACTGTATATTTATAATACTAAGGATGGGGTGGGATGAAAATGGAGTTTAATAAAGAACAAAAAAAAATAATTAAGTATAAACCTCACTGTCATCTATTGATAAAAGGTGAAAAAAACACAGGTAAGACTACAGCAATTATAAATAAGCTTCCAACACTTCTTAATCATTATTGCATAGATAAAGAAGATAAAGTGCTTATATCAGCTTATAATGAAAAACAGTTGAAACATATTTCCTATATTTACGATAATATTGAAAGTGAAAAATATCATCAAAATAGTTTTTTTGATGAAGATAATAGTGATAAATTAGAGCTAAAAACTATAGAAGAATTGATATTATATTATTTTAATCAGTATAAAAAAGATTATAAAATGAAAATTATTCTGGCAACTGATGATGAATGTAATAAACAATTAAAAAATGCTATGGAATCTATTCAAAAGAAATATGAAAAGAAAAAAATTAGTTTATTACATTATAAAAATATTCAATTTATTAAAGAAGAGATCATATGGATTAAATCATGCGGTTATCAAAATCTTAATGATTATCAAGATGCAAATAGAATTGGACGAGTTAATAAATTAAGTAGTGACAATAGAATTCTAAGAAAGAATTCAAAACAAAGACAAGCTATATATGAAATTCTAACAGAGTATAACAAAAACCTAAATAAGATAAATAAAATAGATTTTCAAGATATGGCTCTTTTGGCTTTAAAAACCGCACAAGAAATAAAAACTAAAAAGTATACTCATATAATTGTTGATGATTGTGAAAAATTAACTAAGGTACAATTAGAATTTTTAAAAGCACTTTATAATGATAAAGCATATTCAAGCTTAACATTTACATATAATACTGATGTAAATATAACATCAAATACATGGATTACAAAGGGCAGATCGTTTGCAAGTTTAGGATATGATATGAAAGGCAAATGTATTTCGTTAAAGCAATTTTTTGGAGAAAAAGTAAATGAAACTAAAGTCGTTATAGAAGAAAAACAATATGATAGTGTTGAAAAAAATGATCCTAATAACAAAGCTTTTATGTTAGATACTATAGAATATGTAGATTTAAAACACAATGTATCTCATAGATTTATAAAAGATTCTGGAAATATAGATGAAATTTATATAGAAGATAATGGACTAGAGGAAAAGATTGACAATGTAATAAGCATCCCTTTATTTAATGAAATTGCAGCAGGTAGTCCAATACTTATAAATGATGAAATTGAAGACAATTATTATTTGCCAAAGGAATGGATAAGAAACTCTAAAAATGCATTTATGCTTAAGGTAAAAGGTGATTCTATGATAAATAGGAACATAAATGATGGTGATTATGTTGTAATAAGCAACCAAGATTATCCAAACGTAAAAGATATAGTTGCAGTCGACATTGAAGGAGAGGCTACATTAAAAACATATAAGATAATTGATGGGAAAATTACTCTTATGCCTGAAAATGAAAAGTATGATCCAATAATTATTGAAGATCAACAATTTAGTTTTCTTGGTGTAGCTATAGGCCTTGTTAAAAATTCCTAGAGTTTATGATGTGTATAGAAGAAATTAAGAATTAGGATTTGTTCTTTTCTTTACATGGTCTTAATGAAAAGCCCTGTAATAATTGCCATAATTATTACAGGGTTTTATAATATTTATTATATAAATATATTTATAGCTAGAGCTAAATTAAAAGAAAATTTTTAGAAAGTGAGAATATGCTATGTTTGAAATAAGAAATATAAAGTTTAAAGATATTTTAGGTATTTCATTCTTAAAGATTAATAAGCCTATCACTTGCATAGTTGGTTCATCTGGCAGTGGGAAGACAACTTTACTTAAAATGTTAAACTGTTTAAACGTTCCGGAAGAAGGCGTAATTCAGTATAATGATAAGGATATTTCTAAAATTGACACTGTAAAATTGCGACGTAATGTGGTAATGCTTGGACAGACACCTGTTATTTATAGCGGTTCAATTGAAAATAATCTTCAAATTGGATTAGAATTTTCTCAAAAGCTTCCTGCATCAAAAATAAAAATGGAAGAAGCATTAAAAAGAGTTGAACTTAATAAAAAATTATCTGATGGATGTGGAAATCTTTCAGGAGGAGAAAAGCAGAGATTATGTCTTGCAAGGGTAATGCTTATGGATGCTGATACATATTTATTAGATGAACCTTCTGCAGCACTTGATAAAGAAACTGAGGAGTTTATAATAGAAAACTTTTCGAAATTTGTTTTAGAAAATAACAAGGAACTAATTATGGTTACACATTCTGAGCAGATTGCAGAAAAGTTTCCAGATTCAATAATAAGAATTGAAAATGGAAAAGTTGCGGAGGCATATAATGAATAATAGTGTAATGAACCTTTCAGTTTTGCAGCTTTCTATAGCTTATGTATTTGTACTTATAATGCTTATCATATTTAAATCTAGAGGAATTAAACGGGAAAGACAAATATTAATTGCTTCTACAAGAATGACAATGCAGCTTACAATAATGGGCTATATCTTAATGTTTGTATTTAAAAATCCAAGCTGGTGGCTGACTTCCATAATGATAGCAATAATGATTTCCTTTGCAATTTATAATTCAATAAATAGAGTAAAATATCAAATGTCAAAAGAATTAAAAAGGATAATTTCTTTTTCAATGACCTTTGGAGCACTTTTAACTGCAGTTTTTTTTATTGTAATTGTACTAAATGTTAGACCATGGTTTAATCCACAATATTTTATACCTATTTCAGGAATGATAATTGGAAATAGTATGACAGGAATTGCTTTAGGATCAAATAAACTTTGTAGTTCATTTGAAGATAAAAGAATTGAAATAGAAAATTCCTTAATGCTCGGAGCTAGTCCAAGAGCTGCAACAAAAGAAATAGTTAACAGCGCTTTTGATACAGCAATTCTGCCAACTATGAATAACATGCTTACTATGGGAATTGTGTCACTTCCAGGAATGATGACAGGTCAAATACTTTCTGGAACTTTTCCAATAACAGCAATTAAATATCAAATAGGTATTATGCTTGCTATTTTGGGGAGTACAGCAGTATCTACCGTCATATTTGTAACACTTGGATATAGAACTTTTTTTACTAAGGATAGCAGGCTAAGATAAGAAACTTACAAAATTATAATTTCATATAATGAGGAGAAGAAGTTTTTGATTATAGAATTAAATAACTTCTTTTTCTTTTGATATTTTGTTTATTATTTCTAATATATCATTCCAGTCATAAACTCTTGTGATATTATCATTTAATGGTAATCTATTGTAATTAGTATCTATTAGCAAAACTTTAAAACCATCGTTTGATAATTGAATAGCATTATCATAACTATCTTCTATAAAGATATCGCAATCTAAAAATATTGCTGTTGGAGTTTTATTTGTATCACCTAAAACAAATACATCATCAAGTGGAATATTATGCTGCTTTAAATAACGATTAGTTAATAATTCTAATGATTTTTCCCTAGCAGTTACAAAATAAATATAATTTTGCTCATAAAGAATATCTAGTATATCTTTAACTTCTTCTCTCAGTTCCTCTTTACTGTGCATTTCAAATTTAAGCTCATCATAAAATTTTAGATAATCAGAGATTTCAACATTTAGAACCTTTGCAATTTCATAGCTCGTAACTTCTTCTTCTGAAATATTTAAATTAAAATATTTATTTGCATAGCTAAGCCAGTAATAGGGATTTGTTATAGTTCCATCAATATCAATACAAATATTTAATTTTTTCATTTTAACTATCACTCCTTTTAATATTAATTATATCTAATAAATATTAAAAACTAATTAAGCTTGAGTTAGATTTTAAAGAATAAAATCTAACTCAAGCTTAATTAGTTTAATTTAGGATTTAAAATACTTGGTCACGATATAGTGAATAAATGGAAGAAATAATTAGTAAAACTAGGAAAATTCCACTTTAATAAGTTGGAAGGACAAGTTAAAGCTTATATTTAGGTAAATTTGAATTAGAAAATATAAGCACTCAAGCATATAATATAGTTATCACTACTTAGTGACAACTATATTATATAAAGTGACTAAGACGTGAAATTTACTATTATTATCTTACAAAATAAAATAATTTGTTAAGATGAAAATAATATACGAGGAGGGTTATTATGGTATTAGTAAACTGTGTGTGGAGGCAGGAGGATATAATAAAAAATATTGAGTCTTTAGAATATAATGGCGTAAAACTATTTAAGCATGTAAAGACTGAAGGCATGAGAATGTATTTTGATTCTAAAATCGAAGGCATGACAAGAGATATAGATAAATCTACAGTTATAGAATATATGCTTATAATGAAAGCAATAATGCAGATTCCAGGAAGCGCTGCTCTTGCAGTTAGTATTTTACCTGTAGTGAATGATAGTGTATTTGAGGGATATAAGTATACAGTGTGTAGATCTAATAACCCAATAGACTGTCAAAGACTTCTAAAATAATAATGAGAGCAAAATAGATAAAATAAGTGGAGTGTTCAAAACATTTTAGTTATTTCAAATTAGACTAGAAACAATTTAAAATTATCTACTGTAAAATAATAATTTCTTATAGATTTAGAAATCTTTGATTAAGTTTAGGGGGAATAATTATGAAAGAAATAGAAAAAAATATGAATTCCTTACGAACATTAGCTGCGCTATTTGTTATTTCTGTACACGTTTGTTCACCAATTCTTACAGCTAATAGTAATGTTTTTAATGCTGCTTTTAGCATTTCATCTTCGATTCAGCTTTTTACAAGAATTGCTGTTCCTATTTTTGTATTAATAAGTGGTAGATACCTTTTAAGTAATTTGGAGGGGAAGAGTGTAATCAGTTTTTATAAAAAGAGAATGTCTAGAGTTTTACTTCCTTTTATTTTTAGTATTATTATTTATGGCTTCTATAGAATATTTATTGAGAAAAGTGCAACTATTACATCTTATATTAAAGATACTTTTCATGGGGTCCCTTACGAACATCTTTGGTTTTTTTATATGATAATTGGTTTATACGCTATAACTCCTATATTATATAAAATAAAAAATAAATTTTCAGCTAAAGTATTTAGAAATCTAGGGTATATATCGCTTGTTTTTGCAATGATAAGTGAAATGGCCCAGGGGATGTTCCAATTTAAATATATACCTATATTTTATTTTGTTGACTATCTTGGCTATTTCATAACTGGATATACTTTAAAAGATTATAAACCAAAGTTTAATTCTAATAATCTTCTTTATATTTATATAATACTTTCCATGATGCGTGGAGGCTGTGCGTTATTATTACAAGCAAATGGCAATATGCTTTGGCAGTGTTTTCATCTTTCGTCTAATCCATTAGGCACATTGTCTGCAATATATTTATATTTATACTTCAGTAATTTAAGATTAGAAAGATACAGATTAGCTGATATAAGTAAATATACTTTAGGCATTTACGTTATTCACGATATGTTTGTTCACGGCATAATGTATAATACTCACTATGTTTTAACTGGTGTTCTATTTATAGATATATTTTTATATGTAATAATAATTTTTGCTCTTTCACTCTTAACTATAAGATTAATGTGGAACTTAAGCATAACAAGAAAATTAGTTAAATAATGATCGAAGAATTTTAAATTCCAACTTTATTTAGGACAAGCAGAAAACATTGGATTTAATTGCACAAAAATACTATGCCAGATTCTTTAATTAAAGAATCTGGCATGGATTATTTAACAGCAGGTTATAAGTATCAACAAGTGGAGAGCAAAGAAAATCTAATATAATAGGTCCCAAAAAATAAAAATATATGAACATTATTATACTACTAGACATATTTTATATTATAGAGATTTGTAATAAATTTATCTCTAGTAATGTAATATTAAACCTACAAGAATATTAGAATAAAATTGATATTAATCAGGAGTGTGAATGTATTATGGCAAATTCATTAATGACTCCAGAAAGCATAACTGTTGAGGCAGGCAAAAATTTTTGTGTTAAAATTCATTCAGTAAGCGAAGGATCTACAGGGTACCATTGGGAACTTGTATGGAATCTTCCTGATAATATACAGTTTATAAGTAAGCAATGGATACCAGATAGTGATGCAATTGGTAGTCCGGGAACAGCTTTATTTAAATTCAAAGCACTTTATCCAGAAACAGCTTCGTATAAATTAGTATTTGTACAAGTAGCACCTGATAGTACAATTGCTGATTCATTAGCAGTAAGTGTACTTGTCATTCCAGAAATCGCTAGTTGCTAATAATGCGAGAGGTTATATCATAACAAATTTGATATAGCTTCTTTTTATGTATTCTAATAAAATTCCTATTTGGGAGTTTTATAAAGTTAAAGGAAAAATACATAGGAGTTAAAAATAACCCCATCTGAGCTGCAAAGTTTAGCTGTATTTATGTCTACCATAAATGCTTCACTTAAATTTTATGTTTAATTGATTTGGAATTGTCAAGTATAACTGCTAAGGTTTATAATAAAACTGTCACCTAATAGTGACAGAATTATAGAAGAGGTGATTGATTTATGAGTATCACTATTATTACATCAGAAAATAGAAGACTCTATCCAGCAACAATATATAATGTTGAAGATAAAGAGCAGCAGAATCCAATTTATGATATTGATGATATTTATGATTTACTGTATAAAAACCAAAATATTTTAGTCATATCTACCCAATTTGATCAATATGGAAAAGAACTTAAAATTTTTAATGGTGAATTAGGAAAATCTGATATAAGAGCTTTGTTTGCGGAAAAAGATATTAAAGCTAGCAATGAATTAGATTGTGTAATGACTTTATCTGAAGCAGCGAAGAAATGGGGACTAGCTAATGGGTCTACTATTAGAAAAGCCATTGAAAGAGGAAAATTTGAGCGAAATGAGATAAAGCAGGCTGGTGATGTATGGATTACAACTTATTCTGCAATGGAAAGGGTATTTGGCTCAATAAAAAATGAAGAAAATGCATATGTAATATATGATGATTTTGAAACTTTGTATTTAACTAAAGCATACTGGGAATATGCCGAGTTATCATACTATAGTGGACCAAATATTAATGCAAAAGCTAAAGATCTTGAAATTAAATATCAATATATAAAAGATGTATTTATCAAGGGATTAAAAACATTGAGAGATAATCAAAAGATAATTATAAAGAAAAGTAGAAATAATAAAATAAGACAGGTAATATGTAGCGAAGATGAATATTTTTTATATATTGAAGCGTTTCATAGC
>JAEZKY010000085.1 GCA_023435985.1 Bacillota bacterium
GAACTTAAGCAAGTAGGCATAAGAGATTCTGAAAAAGCAGGCATAGCAATTATTCATCAAGAATTAGCTATTATTAAGCAGCTATCAATAGCAGAAAATATTTTTTTAGGAAATGAAATTAATAATCACGGAATTATAAGTTTTAGTGAACAATTAAATAAAACAAATGAATTATTAAAAAGAGTTAAGCTTAACATTAGTCCACTTACTAGAGCTGGCGATTTGGGAATTGGTCATCAGCAATTAGTTGAAATTGCAAAAGCTTTGTCTAAAAATGCAAAATTACTAATCCTTGATGAGCCTTCAGCATCACTAAGTGAGGGTGAAGTCGAGGTTTTAATGGAAATACTAGACGACTTAAGGAACGACGGAGTTACATGTATTTATATATCGCATAAATTAAATGAAGTTACAAGAATATGTGACAATGTTACAGTAATTAGAGATGGGGCAACAATAGGTCAAGTACCTGTTAAAGAAATAAATCAAGATAAATTAGTGCAAATGATGGTCGGAAGAGAAATGAAAAATTTATTTCCACGAGAAGAACATGATATAGGAGAAGTATTTTTTGAAGTAAGGAATTTTAATGTTTTTGATCCTTTTAATAGAAATATAAAAAGAGTAAAAAATGCTAATTTTACCCTAAGGCGTGGAGAAATACTTGGAATTTCAGGATTAGTAGGTTCGGGAAGAACCGAAATGGTTGCAAGTATATATGGCAGCTTCCAAGGCGAAAAGAATGGTGAAATATATTATGAGGGAAAAAAAGTTAATATCCAAAATCCAGGACAAGCATTAAGTAAAGGAATAGCCATGGTTCCAGAAGATAGAAAGAAAGATGGAATAATTGCTGGAATGAGTGTGGCTAAAAATATAACAATGAGTAATCTCATAAAATATAAAAAGCCGCTT
This sequence comes from Bacillota bacterium, assembly GCA_023435985.1. Taxonomy (GTDB): domain Bacteria; phylum Bacillota; class Clostridia; order Clostridiales; family Clostridiaceae; genus Clostridium. Next base: position 916 of record JAEZKY010000085.1, read on the forward strand.
AATGTAATAGATAATGATAAGGAAATGATGGATATTCTTAAATATATTGACGATATAAAGATTAAGACTGCATCAACAGAATTACCAATAAAAAATTTAAGTGGTGGTAATCAACAAAAAGTAATACTCGCCAAAAATCTTTTAGCTGAACCTAAAATATTGATATTAGATGAACCAACTAGAGGAATTGATGTTGGAGCAAAGTATGAGATTTATAAATTGATATTTAAATTGGCTAAACAAGGAATATCTATAATAATGGTTTCATCTGAATTAACAGAGGTGCTTGGAATTAGTGACAGAATTCTAGTAATGAATGAGGGTGAAATAAAGGCAAGCTTGGAGAATAACAATTTAACTCAAGAGATGATTATGAAATATTCTGTAGGCAATAAAAACGAGGATAAAAATGTGATTAAGAACGAAGAGACTATAACTTCTGTAGGAGGGGTATAAAATGCAATTAAGTAAGAGTGTAGATTCAGAGAAAGTGAAGAAGTCGGGGTTAAATGTAATATTTAAATCTAAGATGACAACAATATTAATAGCAACAGTAGCAATATGGCTTTTATTTACCGTTTTGACAGGAGGAAACTTTTTGTCAACAAGAAACTTATCAAATTTAATTAGACAAATGTCAATTACAGGAGTACTTGCAATAGGTATGGTTTTTGTAATTATATTAGGAGAGATAGATCTTTCAGTAGGGTCAACTCTCGGATTACTTGGAGGAATTGCGGCAATATTAAACGTTTGGCTCGGTTTCTCAGCTGTACCAACTATAGTAATAACATTAATACTTGGGATAATCATAGGAGCTTGGAATGGATATTGGATAGCATTTAGAAATGTGCCATCCTTCATAGTTACTTTAGCAGGAATGCTTATTTTTAGAGGTGTATTAATAGGAGTTACTAATGGAAATACTGTAGCACCACTTACAAACGATTTTAAAGCAATAGGACAAGGATATTTGCCAACAGTTTTAGGATACTTATTAGTAGTTCTAGCAGTTGCAGGTGCAGCATATTTAGTTTTAAATAATAGAAAAAACAAGATTAAATATAATATTGCAGTCAAACCAATGACTTTTGATGTTTTGATTATAGTAGCAATTGGAGTCGTATCATTAGTATTAGTATTAATTTTAAATGATTATCAAGGATTTCCAATACCAGCATTTATAATGTTAGTTTTGGCATTAATCTTATCATTTATAGGAACAAAAACTATATTCGGAAGAAGAGTTTATGGAATAGGCGGAAATAGAGACGCCGCAAGATTATCAGGAATAAATGTAAAGAAACATATTATAGTTGTATACTCAATGGTCGGTTTACTTGCGGCAATAGCAGGTATATTATTAACAGCTAGATTAAATGCAGGTTCAGTTGCAGCTGGTCAAAATGCAGAACTAGATGCAATAGCATCCTGTGTTATAGGTGGTGCAAGCTTAAGCGGTGGTAGTGGTTCAGTAGCTGGAGCATTGATAGGTGCTCTTGTAATGGCAAGTGTAGATAATGGTATGAGTATGATGAATACACCAACGTTTTGGCAATATATTGTTAAAGGATTAATATTACTATTTGCAGTATGGATTGATATATCATCTAAAAATAAGAAATAGTAATTAGTGAAGTTAATACTAAAAGTAAAATTAATTGTATTACAATAGTATGAAAAAATAGAAAAAAATAAATTCAAAGTATGTCTAAAAGTTTACAATGAAAACATTGACATGCAGTTATAGATATGCTAGAGTGAAAGAAATGATATAGTATGTAACTGGTAGGTGTGCATTAACTATACATAAATATTTATTGAAGATGTTTATGTTGGTTAATGCTTTTTTTGCACGCAAAGGCATAATAAAACATCCCAAATGTGCAAAAATAATCCCATGAAGGAGAAAAATTATGAAAGATAATATTTTTGGCGTCTTGCAACGTGTAGGAAGATCTTTTATGCTTCCAATTGCTATTTTACCAGTAGCAGGTTTATTTTTAGGTATAGGTGAGTCGTTCACTAATAAAACAATGCTTGATACTTATGGACTTACAGGATTAATTGGACCTGGTACATTTGTCAATGCACTTCTTTCAGTAATGAATGATGCAGGAAACATTGTATTTGAAAATTTACCTTTAATATTTGCAATAGGTGTTGCAATAGGTATGTCTAAGAAGGAAAGAGAAGTTGCGGCGTTAGCAGCAGGAATTGCATTTCTTATAATGCATGCATCAATTGGTGCCATGATTAAAATTCATGGTGGAGCAGATGCTCTTTTAACTGGTGCATCAACTTCGGTACTTGGAATTACTTCATTACAAATGGGTGTTTTTGGTGGAATTATCGTAGGGCTTGGTACAGCAGCATTACATAATAAGTATTATAAAATTGAATTACCACAAGTATTATCGTTCTTTGGTGGAACTAGATTTGTTCCAATTATAAGTTCAATTGCTTATTTAATAGTTGGAATTTTAATGTTTTATATTTGGCCTCCAGTTCAAGCTGGTATTTATAAAGTTGGAGATATAGTACTTGCATCAGGTTATGCAGGAACATGGGTTTATGGTTTAATGGAACGTTTACTAATACCTTTTGGTCTTCACCACGTATTTTATTTGCCATTCTGGCAAACAGCTGTTGGAGGTACAGCTGAGATAGGTGGAAAGGTTATTGAAGGTGCGCAAAATATTTTCTTTGCAGAACTTGGAACTCCAGGAATAACACACTTTAGTGTTTCTGCAACAAGGTTTATGTCAGGAAAATTTCCGCTTATGATATTTGGTTTGCCAGGAGCAGCGCTAGCTATGTATCAATGTGCTAAACCTGAAAAGAGAAAAGTGGTAGGTGGATTATTATTATCAGCAGCATTAACTTCAATGCTTACTGGTATAACAGAACCAATTGAATATACATTCTTATTCGTGGCACCTGCATTATATGTGGTGCACTGTGCGCTTGCGGGACTTGCTTATATGCTAATGCACATTCTAGGTGTTGGAGTAGGCATGACTTTCTCTGGAGGATTTATTGATCTATTCTTATTTGGTATTTTGCAAGGAAATGCTAAAACAAGCTGGATATGGATTGTAGTTGTAGGAATTATATATTTTGTAGTATACTATTTATTATTCACTTTCTTAATTAAGAAATTTAATCTAAAGACTCCAGGCCGCGAGGATTCTGATGAAGTTAAACTTTATACCCGAAGGGATGTAGAAGAAAGAAAGAATGTTCAAAATGAAGAAGCAGATGAACTTTCAGCTATGATATGCAGAGGTCTTGGAGGAAAGAAAAATATTTCTGATGTTGACTGCTGCGTAACTAGATTGCGGTGTACAATACACAACGCCGAATTGGTAAATGAAGATTTATTGAAGCAAACTGGAGCGTCAGGAGTATTTCACAGAGGGTCAGGTGTTCAAATAATGTATGGACCAAGAGTAACAGTTATAAAATCAAATTTAGAAGATTATTTGAACGGAGCACAAGCTGAGGAAGTTACTAGCCATATAGTAATAGAAAAAGAATCAGAAAAAGATATTGAAGGGCAAATTCAAGGAAAAATTATAAGTACAATAATTTTAAATAGCCCATTAACAGGTGAAGCAAAAGATTTGTCTGAAGTACCAGATGAGGTATTTGCAAGCAAGATAATGGGAGATGGGGCTGCGATTGTTCCAAGTGATGGAAATGTCATAGCTCCAGCAGATGGAGTGATAAGTTTTGTATTCCCATCAAAACATGCAGTGGGGTTAACAACAACTGATGGAATTGAATTACTTATTCACATAGGAATAGATACAGTAAAGCTTGATACAAAAGCCTTTGAAACTTATGTGGAAGAGGGAGATAAAGTAAAAGCTGGAGATAAAATATTAAGTTTTGATTTAGAATTCATAAAGAATAATGCACCGTCTATTGCATCACCATGCATTTGTACTGCATTAAATAACAATCAAAAAGTGCGCTTATTAAAAACTGGTAATATTAAAGCGGGAGAAGCTTTAATTGCAGTTGATATATTTAAATAATAAATAAAGAAGGGGAGGCATAAAATGTTCAGAGTGATAAAAGCACTAAATCATAATGGTGTGCTCGCTATAAACATGGATAACTATAAAGAGTATATCTTGCTTGGAAAAGGTATAGGTTTTGGGAAAAAGGTCAATGAACGTATTGAAGCTCCAGAAAATGCACATATATATCTTTTGCAGCAGGAAACTGAAAGAGGACTTACGAAAGAGATAATAAATAATATAGAGCCTCAGATCTTAGAAATTGCGAATAATATCATTATGGAAGCAGAAAAGAAATTTCAAAAAGTAGACGTGAACATTTTATGCCCGCTTGCAGATCACATTGCATTTGCAGTAAAAAGAATAAAAAATAATGAACAAATTAGTAATCCGTTAACGCAAGATATTAAAGCTTTATTTCCAGAAGAATATGAGGTGGCATGTAAAGGAAAAGATATCATTAAAGAGATAGAAGGAATTGAAATAAATGAAGATGAGATCAGTTATATAGCAATTCATATTCATTCAAGTCTGGGAAATGAAAAAGTATCACAAGCAATGGAAATAGCAACGTTAGTTAGGTCATGTATTACGTCCATTGAAGAGAGTACAGGAAAGAAAATAGATATCGAATCATTATCCTATAATCGTCTTATGAACCATATCAAATACATGGCGGCAAGGATGTTAAAAGGAGAAACAATAAAGCTTGATATGAATGATTATATTAGTGAAAGATTTCCAAAATCATTTGAAATTGCTGAAGGAATATGCAAAAAATTAGGTAAGGAATTAAAAAGAGAGATCAAAGCTGTTGAAATTGGATATCTTGCAATGCATATTGAAAGAGTATTTTCAGATGAATTAGAGCAATAAAGAGTGGAGTAGTTTGTGGCTGTTCTTCACTACTAAAGCTAAAACCCATAGCAACTCAGAAATGTGTTGTTATGGGTTTTATACAAGAAAATATAAAAGTTTAGATTTAATCAAGACTAAAGCTAAGTTTAAGGAAAAATAAATAAATTTACAATTAACAATTATAATATATCTAATATCTCTACTGTGTATTTTTCACCAGGAGCTTCAACTTCAACTACATCATGAAGACTCTTGCCTAATAACGCTTTTCCTAAATCTGATTCTATACTTATAAGCATATTTTCAGGGTCTAAATCCATAGTGGTTACTAAAGTCACAACAGCTTCATCATCATCTTCTATAAATTTAATTTTAGCCTTACTGTTAATTCCTAGCACAGATTTATCCACATGTTCATCATCTATTACAGTTGCTGTTGAAATCATAGTCATTAAATATTGAATTCTGTTATCATTTTCTCTATAATTTGCACAAGCTTCTTTATATTCTGCATTTTCAGATCTATCGCCATGGGCAGCAGCTATTAATTTTTCTTTTGCTATTTCAGCTCTTTTTACAGTTAATCTATATTCTAATTCTTCTTCTAACTTGTTCATATTCTCTTTTGTCAGTGTATTATGCATAGAAAATTCCCCCCTAAAATATATTATGTTAATATTATATAATATATAGAGAAAAATAAAAGGTACTTTCAAATATTAGAATAAGGCGAATAAAAAATATGCTAGTAGGTGAAATTGTTATTATTTTGATTGTGCTTGATATATTAGGAGATGAAAAGTGAGAGAAAATATTAAATTGAGATGCCCTGCATATTTTAAGGAATTCAGGTGCATTGGTGGAATGTGTGAAGATAATTGTTGTGGTGGATGGGATATACATATTGATAAAACAACTTTTGAACAATATAAAAATATACAGGATAGAAGAACTAATAAATATATTAATAAAAATGTATTTATTAGAGATAATTGCAAAAACATTAATATTGATTATGGTCAGATAAAATTGAAAGATAATAAGTGTCCATTTTTAGATAAAGATAGATATTGTTCTATTCAATTAAAATTAGGAGAAGAATATTTATCAAGTGTCTGTGCTACTTTTCCAAGAATCATAAATAAAATAGATGATTATTATGAAATGTCTCTTGATATTTCATGTATAGAAGCCGCAAGAATTATACTTTTAAAAAGAGAGGGAATAGAGTTTGAAGAATGCGAAAGTGTTTTAGGAAAGCATGCAATATCAGCAAATATCATTACCGATGATAAGACTATTACGGATACAAATCTTAAATATATAAAAGAAATAAGAGATATTAGTATAAAAATAATAAAAAATAGAAAATTTGAATTAAGTGAAAGATTATATATGCTCGGCAGTTTTTTGGAGATTATAAGAAAGGAATTATGTTATGACTACAATAATGTAATTCAATTTATAAGTGGATATAAAATAGATTCTTTTGGCGGGGAATTTAAAAGAAATAAAATAAATTATATGCTCCAATTATCATTTTTTAGGGACATGCTAGAAAAATTAGATATATTTAAAGATAATTATAGTGATTATTTCAAAGAAAGAATGAAGGAAAATATACTAAGATTCAGGTTTAATGAGAATGAAAGCTTAATGGAAAACTCAGAAGTTTTTCTAAAAGCTTATGATATATGCGAAGAGAATATCTTTAAGAATTACAGTTATATTTTTGAAAATTATTTGATTAATCATATGTTTAAAGAACTTTTTCCGTTCTCAGAAAGTGATATAGTAATCAATGATTATATTATGATGCTTATTAGATTTTCATATATAAGATTTTATATTGTAGGGCAATATCTCTATAAAGGTACAATTTTAATAGATGATATAATAAGGTTTATTCAATCTTTATCAAAAGAAATTGAACACGATAAGAGTTATTTAAATGACATTCTTCAATATGTAAAGGAAAATGAATTAGATAATAGAAGATTTGCTATGATACTTTTATAAATATTTTCATTTGGAAACATGAAAATAAATAACCGTATATATTTAGCGATGTGAGATGATTTAAAACATATTGGTTGTTTTTTGCTTGAGTGTTATTTGATAAAAGAATGATTTGCAACAAATTGTAATTTGTGCGGGAATGAGATATAATAAAGCAAAAATATTATGACAATTACAAGAAATATTGCGAGTTTAATAAAGTGAATTGTTGTTCTATTTTATATCATGTTTATATAAGGCACAATCAAATAAATAAAAAGTCAATTTGCCAGCCTATTTTCCATCATCCTGCGTCGGCAAATTGACCTAATAGACCCGCTATGAGGTGAATTTACCTCCTTGCCTAATGAAAAATATTCAAGGCAACCTTGGACTTGTTATTTATTTTCATGTGCCTAATATTGCAAATTGTAGAAAAATAATTTGGAGGAAAGAGCATGGGCAGAAGAGATTTTTCTAATTTAGAAGATCAAATTAGGGATACCGTTAAAAATGCATTTGATGCTATAGATTTTGTGGGAATAAAAAAAGATATTAATGACAAAACTGAAAGCACAATAAATGAAGTTAAAATAAAAATTAAGGATAAATCTCATCATTTAAATAAAAAAATGAGATATAAAATAAATAATAATTATGTAAATTTTAATAATATAACTATAAAAGATAAAAATCCTAAAGAGATGTATATAGCTAAAAGACCTGTTGGAAGTATATCAGGTATTCTATATACTGTATTTGGGGCAATTGGAAGCGGAACTCTTGGAATTTTATTAATCGTTTATTCAATACTTACATCAATTATGGTAGGATTCGCAACTTTTAATTATGTTAGTCTTGGAATTATGCTGGCTTTTTTTTCAGCAAGTGTAGTTTTGACTTTAAGAGGAAGATATTTGAGGAAGAGAGTGAAGCGTTTTAAGGAATATGTCACTTGTCTTGGAGGAAAATATTATTGTTTGATTGAAGACTTAGCTGAGTCAGTTGGAATGAAAAATAAGTTTGTTGTCAAGGATTTAAGAAAGATGATTGAATTGGATATGTTCCCACAAGCACATATAGATGATGAGCAGACTTACTTTATGTTAAATGATGAAACTTATGAAAATTATTTGAATTCACAGAGAGTCTTGAAAGAACGCGAGGAAGAAGAACTAAGAAGAGAAAATCAATTAAAAGAAGAAATAAATGATCCAGCCAAAAAGGAGTTAAGAGATACAATTGAAATAGGAAAAAGTTATATTGAAGAAATAGGAAACATAAGTGATTGCCTACAGGAGAAGGAAGTTTCGGAAAAGCTAAATAAGCTTAAAAATATTGTAAGTCAAATTTTTAAGAATATCGAACATAATCCTAGAAAGCTGTCAGAAGTCAATAAATTTACTAATCACTATCTTCCGATGACATTAAAATTAGTAAATGCGTATAAGGAATTAACGGAGCAGGCAGTTCAAGGAGATAATATAAAAAATGCAAAATGTGAAATAGAGAAAGCTATAGATAGCATAAATACTGCTTTTGAAAAATTATTAGATGATTTATTTGAAGAAATTGCTTTAGATATATCTACAGATATTTCAGTTCTTGAGACACTATTTACACAGGAAGGATTAACTAAAAAAGATTTTGAAAAGGAATAGTATATGTTATTAGGAAAGAAGTCAACTAAACCTAAGGAGGAGGAACTAAAAGTGAATGATGAATTTAAAGAAGATATTGAAGTTACACCAAGCTTAACCTTTGAACCGTTTAAAGAGGAAGCACCAATTTCTAAAGTAAAAGAAGAAATAAATAAGACAGAAGCTTTTGATGAAGGTAACTTAACAGAAGAAGAAAAGAAGATGGTAGATGAATTTGTGGAGAAAATTGATATAACTAACACAAATTCAATTTTGCAGTATGGGGTAGGAGCGCAAAAGAAAATCGCAGACTTCTCTGAAACTGCTTTAAATAATGTGAAGACTAAGGATTTAGGTGAAGTTGGGGAAATGCTATCTAACGTGGTAGTTGAATTAAAAAATTTTGATGCAGGCGAAGAGAAAAAAGGGCTCTTTGGTTTATTTAAGAAAACTTCAGAAAAAGTCTCTCATGTGAGAGCAAAATATGAGAAGGTTGAAGGGAATATAAATAAAATTTGCAGTTCACTTGAAAATCATCAAATACAACTTTTAAAAGATGTTGCAATGCTAGATAAGATGTATGAAATAAATAAGGTATATTTTAAAGAGCTTTCAATGTATATATTAGCAGGAAAGAAGAAACTTCAAAAATTAGAAAAAGAAGAACTGCCAGTTTTAGCGGAAAGAGCAAGAGTAAGTGGACTACCAGAGGATGCACAGGCAACAAATGATTTTATGTCTCTTTGCAACCGCTTTGAAAAGAAAATTCATGATTTAGAGTTAACTAGAATGATTTCTCTTCAAATGGCACCTCAAATTAGATTAGTACAAAATAATGATTCTTTAATGTCTGAGAAAATACAATCTACTATCGTTAATACTATTCCGCTTTGGAAGAGTCAGATTGTACTTGCCCTAGGAGTGGCACATTCTAATAATGCAGTTAAAGCTCAAAATGAAGTGACAAATATGACTAATGAACTTTTACGTAAAAATGCAGAAACTTTAAAAATGTCAACTATAGAAACTGCTAAGGAGTCTGAACGAGGAATTGTAGATATTGAAACTCTTAAAAATACTAATGAATCCTTAATCACAACTCTTGACGAAGTACTACGCATTCAAATAGAAGGTAGAGAGAAGCGTAAGGCTGCTGAAGCAGAGTTACATAATATCGAGGAGCAGTTGAAAAGTAAACTTTTAAGTATTAGGCAGCAATAAAAATGAGATGATTTCATAATATTTAGCAGAAAGCTTATCAGTCGATGGATAATAATATATTAAAGATTACTGAGTTTAAATTGTAAAAAAGATATATAGCTTGTACTTGAGCTATATATCTTTTTTGTTATAGAAAATTATTTTTTAAACTTTGCAAGTTACTCAAAAATACTTAATCCAAGCTGGATAGGTAGTAGAGTAAGATGATGTAGTGCTATCGACCATTGTATTTTGAGTATCTAAATAATAGCAGCAGATGAAGTAGTAGTTCTAATGGTTATTGAAGAAGTAATTGCTGAACTATTAGGACCGATTAATTGCCAAACATCAGAAGAACCAGGAGTATCACCTTGAGTCCACCATTTAGCTTTATAATCATTGCCATTATAAGAAACAGTATCTCCACCTACGTATACTTTACTGCTGTCCCAAACTGGATAAGTAGTGGGATTTGTCGGATTGGTTGGTGTAGTAGTATCTGAACCGATTAATTGCCAAACATCGGAAGAACCAGGAGTATCACCTTGAGTCCACCATTTAGCTTTATAATCATTGCCATTATAAGAAACAGTATCTCCACTTACATAAGCTTTGCTACTATTCCAAGCTGGATAAGTGGTAGGATTTGTTGGAGTACTTGGGTCACTTGGGGTATTATTAATATTAAATTTATTTGCCATTATAGAGGTTAGTGGAAATCCATTTGGATCATCTCCAGAAATTTCCCAAGCTATCATACCTCCAAAGCCATTATCTAATACGTAATCACATTTCTCGGAAAGAGATTCCTGGTCTTCATATGAATACATAATTCCCTCTGATGCATTATAAAGATATGGAACCTTGGCATATGGATCTCTATATTTAACGTATCCGGATGTATTTTCTAGTTCTTTCATTTTAAAATAAGGATTTTGTCCACCAGGAGATTGTGGACTGTCCCATGAACCTATGGGAGCACCATTTGCAGAAGCAAATAATCCAGGAAGATTTCCTCCATTATTTATAACGTTTTTCCATCCTCTTGAATAGAAAGGCGTTCCAACATTAAGTTTATATGCAGGAATATTATACGTATCTCTATATAATTTCATTGCTGAGTCAGTGTTATATTTGTTTTTTATATCTACAGGAGATGTTGCAGATGGATCATTAGGATTTGCATATAATGCAGAATGATGATTAGTTGTAGTTTCCCATGCTCCATGTATATCATATGTCATAACATTTAGAAAATCTAAATATTGTGCATAGACATTTGGTTCAGTCAATTGTGCCTTATCGTATCCAGCTGGAGCTGCTATTGTAAGCATTTTGTTAGATAATCCGTTATTATTATAAGCTTCACGGATTTCACGAAGTAACGAAGTGAAATTTTCTCTGTCTTCTGGTCCTCCTGGACAGCCTCTGTCATTTGAATCATTTGGGTCAGCTTGTCTATTAATGCCAGGGAATTCCCAATCTATATCTATACCATCGATAAATGGATATTGTTTTAGAAAACTTACAACACTGTTAATAAAAACAGCACGAGAAGTAGAATTAGAAGCCATTGCATGGAAATTTTCACCTCTTGTCCATCCTCCGACTGAAATCATTACTTTTACATTAGAATATAGAGATTTGTAATATTTGTATTCACCTATATGTCCTCTAAGCTGATTCGTATCCCAGCCTTCAGAGTGTGGAAAAGATTTGTCAAAATCTGCATAAGAATCGGTACTAGCTAATTTAAAATCTGAATTTACCTCGAAGAATGCATGATTAATTACAGTAACTTTATCCCAAGGAATTTGATCAACTGACATATTACTGTGAGCAGCATTATACGTACCCCAATTAGGGAAATATACTACAATATTTTTTTTTGCAGTACCATCAGTTTTTTCAGCTGCTCTTGGCATTAAAGTAGTTTGTGTAAATGTAAGCAAAAATACTATAAAGAAAGCAAAGTATTTTTTTAATTTTATGCGTTTCAAAGCACATCAACCCCTTCTATAACATTAATTAAAAGTTTCTATAAATATTTTTGATAGTAAAATAATTCACCTCCTAAACTTAAAAAGTAGTAATATTCCTTATGTAGAAAATATTGAAAGCTAATATGTGGAAGTTTTAAAAGAATTTATATATTGTCATGATATATAAATACGTAAGTTACGTTAATTTTTTGTGGGACAAAACAATTTTTTTTGTTCCATAAAATTTCAGTTTTATGACAACATAAATCAATTAATAAAAGAATTATTATTCACTTATGCCAATATATGCCTCTTTTATGCCAAGTTATCTTCCCAAGGAATTTACATGAATTTATAATATAGATAATATTTAGAAGGAATTTTGTGAGTTTTTCAATGTTATGCTTGCTGGAATAAAACTGGATTAAGGGGTGAGGGATTTGTTATTAAGTAGGCCATCTTATGAAGATATAAGATATGATAAGCAAATATATGAGTATATAAGAAAAATAAGAGAAGGTGATATTAAATTAAGAAATCAGGTGATAGGTGATTATTTATCATTCATAGCACAATCAGTTTCGAAAGTATCAGGGAAATATGAAGACATACAAAGTAGTGATAAATTTAGCATAGGGATGATAGCTTTTAATGAAGCAATTAATAATTATGATGAAAGAAAGGGGGGCAATTTTTTTTATTATTGTGATTTGCTCATTAGAAATAGAGTTATTGATTATTATAGAAAAAATGAAAGAAACCACAAAGTGTATCCGTTTACGTATTTTGAGAGCGAAAATGAATTTAGCTTTGAAGAAAAATATTTAAAATCTGATTCGTTTTATCAATATGAAAATGTAGAAATACAAGAAGGAATAGAATTTCTAGAAAAAAAGCTAAGTGAATTTAACATAAGTTTAGAAGATGTAATAAAAAAAATACCTAAACATAGAGATTCTATTAATATGTGTATAAGAATTGCGAAAAGCTTATGTGATAGTGATTATCTGTATAGTAAATTGCTCAAAAAGAAATCTGTTCCACTAAAAGAATTGCTACAGAGAGTTGAAGTACATAAAAGGACTATAGAAAGAAATAGGAAGTTTATAATTACAGTAAGTTTAATGATTAGAACTGATTATATTTGCGTAGATGAATATCTAGAAAATAATTTAAAAAATAATAATACATATAATGATATCTATAAATGCTGAAATTTATTATAAAAACTAATTGATTCAATTTCAAGATATTTGTCCCACTTAAAATATGGTGGTGATACGTATAATGTATATAAAATTAAAATAAGGAGGGAAGAGAATTTAAAAATATAAAAACTATGTAGTAGCATAGTAAAAAAGTTGATAAAAGGGGGAGTTTTATGTTAAAAAAGATCTCAATATTTTTTATGTTATTTGCAATGCTGTTTTCGACAATGCTATTTAACACTAAGGTTTATGCAGCCAGCGATTATACAAATGGAATTTCTGTATCAGGAACAACTGCAACTATTTGGTTTAAATCTAATGTAAATACAAGCTGGAGTGATGTTCACTATACCGTGAACTCTGGAATTCAACAAAATTTTAGAATGACTTATAACAGCTCATTAGGAAGGTATGAACAAAATGTATCTGTATCTAAAGGGGATGTTATACAGTATTCCTTTACGTATAATAATGGTACTCCAGCATATGATACACAAAGTTTTAGTTACACAGTAGGTTCTACTGATAATGGTGGTGGAAATGCTAATCCAGGAACAAGTTCATCAATATATTCAATTAAAGCCTCAGATATTCCATCATCGACAGGTAATGGTGTGTTGAGCCTAAAATTAATGAATGGAACTAATGGAAAATATACTGACAATCAAGTTTATTGGGGGATAATTGGTAAAATACCGGGTACGGATACTTGGGCTTACTTGGATTTGAATGGGAATCTTGTACCAATTTCTACAGCTTTAAATGATGCTTCAGGGCATTTAACTAAAAATGGTCAAAACTATGCAAATATTTATCACAAGATAAGTGATGCAGGCTGGGTTAACTTACCTAAGATAACATCAGGTAGAATGTTTATAAGTATGGGATCAACTTGTTATATAAAAACTTACGACAATGGTTTTGCAGGACCAGATATAAATAATCCTTCAGATCCAAATATAAACGTGTATTTCGATTTTATTGAATTCACGGTAGATAATGCAGGATATCATGGAAATGTAACAAGAGTTGATCAATTCGGATTTCCAATGCAACATAGACTTATAAATAAAGCTGGAAATTATGATAAAACAGTTGGTGAACGTGAATCAGAAACTCGTGATGGTATTTTTGAGGAATACAAAAATGAAGTACCGACTGAATTTAAATCACTTGCAACACTTGAAGCACCATATAGAATTGTTTGTCCAATAAGCGGTCCATTTAAAGAAGGCGGAGCTTATGCAAATTACTTTGCAGGATATAGTAATGTATCAACAAGAGATATATTATTAGGAATTGGTGGAGCATCTACTAATGTAGTATGTGCAGCTTTGAATAGACATGTATATGAAAACCAAAGTAATTGGAATAATGTAAGTGCATATTATAAAGCAGCACCAGCGAATTATTATGCTAAATTCTGGCATGATCATAGTATAGATGGTTTAGCATATGGTTTTTGTTATGACGATGTTAATGGACAGGCTGCTTATGTGGAAGTAGGTGATCCAAAAGGCGTAATAGTAAGAGCAGGATGGTAAAATATAAAAATAAATTGGAGGTAGTATTATGAATAAAAGAGCAAAATTAGTTATGTCGTTAATGATTTCAACACTAATGATTTCATTCATTCCAACTGTTACAGCTAAAGCTGCAGATACTGGATGGAATCTTGCATGGAGTGATGAATTCAACGGAACAAGTATTGATACATCAAATTGGAAATTTGAAACAGGAGGAGGCGGATGGGGGAATAATGAGCTTGAATATTATACTAATAGATCCGATAATGCAAGAATTGAAAATGGAAATCTTGTTATAGAAGGACGGAAAGAATCATATAATGGTGCAAGTTATACTTCAGCTCGTTTAAAGAGTCAAGGATTAAGAAACTGGACTTACGGAAAGGTTGAGGCAAGAATGAAATTGCCAGCAGGTCAGGGAATATGGCCGGCATTTTGGATGCTTGGAGAAAATATTTCGCAAGTTAATTGGCCAGCATGTGGAGAAATAGATATTATGGAGCATATAAATAATGAAAGCTTAGTTCATGGAACCATTCACTGGGATAATAACGGACATGCTTATTATGGAACTGCTTCGCCTAATATCGATGTGACTCAATATCATGTATATTCAGTTGAATGGAATGCTTCATCAATAAAATGGTTTGTAGATGGAACACAATATTTAGAAGCTAATATAGCAAATAATATCAATGGAACTGATGAATTTCATAAGCCATTCTTTATATTATTTAATTTAGCAATAGGAGGAGATTGGCCAGGCAGTCCTAATAGTTCAACAGCATTCCCAGCAAAGATGTATGTGGATTATGTTCGTGTCTATAAACAAGGATAAATTTTAATATAAATAGCCTGAGGATATTATTTTATTAAATTGTTTTAATAATAAAATATGCTACAGGCTATTTTTGATTTCCGCAATATTATATAATTATATTTGAATTTGTCTGTATGCAGAAAGTGCTAAAATAAAGTGTGATTTTTATCATGGTCATAATTAGATTAATTATTTAAGGTAATATTTATAAATATATTATTTAAAATTTACCATAGATTATCTATATAATGTTATAATATATAATAAAGAAAGAAAATATGTTGTCGATAATAGAAGTATATCATTCTATTATAAATTAGTTTTGGGAATATATGTATTTGTTATAGTTAACATATAAATTAAGAAAAAAATACAAGGTTAGATATTAACATAGCTTTATGGTATTTAAGGATTAGTTTTTAACATACACATAAAATTTATGAATTATATAAAATTTGAGTGAGGGGTAGAGGCACTATGAATAACAACATATTACTGGAATCGGGCACTGGAGAATTAGAAATAATTGAATTTATTGCAAATGGAAATCATTATGCAATTAATGTGGTAAAGGTCAAAGAAGTTATAGAGATGCCAGGAAATTTAACTAAGTTACCTGATCCTAAACCTGAGATAGCTGGACTAATATTATGTAGAAATGAAATTCTTACATTAGTTGATTTAAAATATATTTTAACAAAGCAAATAACTAAAAATCTTGGAAAGAAAGTTATAGTTTGCGAATTTAACAAGATTAAAGTTTCATTTAATATTGATGATATAGTAGGAGTTCATCGTATTAAGTGGAGTGAAATTAGAAAACCTGATGACTTATCTGAAAATTCACTAGCAGTTGGAAATATACTTTTAGGTGAAAAAGTAATACTTATGTTAGATTTTGAAAAAATAGTTACAGACATTTCTCCAAGTGTAGGTATAAGCGAGGACAGGCTTATAAAAGTAGATTATAAAGATAGATCGGGTATAAAATTAGTTTTAGCTGATGATTCAGCTTTAATTAGAAGACTTCTAAAAGACACTCTTACAGCAGCAGGATTTAAAAATTTGAGAATTTTTGATGATGGTAAGCAAGCACTGGATTTTCTTAAAGAATTAGCAAATGAAAAAGGGGATAATTTTATTAATGAAGCACAATTACTTATTACAGATATAGAAATGCCACAAATGGATGGACTTACTCTTACAAGAAAAATAAAAGAAGATGAAAAATTAAGAAAGTTACCAGTTGTAATATTCTCATCATTAATTACAGATGAATTGAGACATAAAGGAGAATCAGTTAAAGCTGATGCACAATTGAGTAAGCCAGAGGTAAATGAACTTGTTGATACAATAGACAAGTTGTTGGATATGTAATTTAGATTGAAGTTTAATCTTCAAGTATAACTGATAAGAATATTTTAGCATAAAATAAGAAGGATATAATTGTATTATTAAATGGGTTAAAGGACATGAAGGAAAATTCATGTCCTTTAATAATATAATTTTTATTGGAATGAATGGGAGATGATTAGTTGTAAAAAAATGGAAAGTGATATATAATGCAGAAGGGGATTTGATAAAAAGTGTCTATATACTATTATGGATTAATTTTTTACGATTCACAAATAAGTTTAAGGGGGTACATGAATTGGTATTAAAACTAATAAATATTTAAACGAGAAAAATTATGGTATATTAGGGGAGGAAAAGGATGAGAAGCAGATTAAATAAAGTATTTATAAGGGGCACATATTTTACTTGTATCTTGTGTATTATGTGCGTTATTTCATGTATTAATTCAGTACGTGTTTTTGCAAAGACTGTACAAGAAAATGGAGTATCAGCTGACAAATATACATTAACATTAGAAGAGAGAGATGGAGCTAAAGAACAGATTAAAGGAGCAGATATTAAATTGAAGTATAACGAAGATACTTCTCAGGAAGTTTCTTTTGACTCAAATTTATTAAAAGGATATATAGATAAATTGGCTTGTTTTGACACTAGTAAAATAGTTGAGCCTAAAAATGCAAGATTGATATATGATAATAACAACTATGTGATTTTAAAAGAAGTTCTTGGAAATAAAGTTAATAAGGATATATTATATGATATCGTAGTTAAGGCAATTGAGAATAAAGAAACAACAGTAGATTTAGAAGCCAAGAACTGTTATGAAAATCCTACACTTTTTGAAACATCACCAGAGGTTATTAATGCTAGAGATACAGCTAATAAATATTTATCTTCATATATAACGTATAAATTTGCAGGGGTAACATGGGTTTTAGATGGATCTACTATAAAGGATTGGATTAGTTTAGATGAAAATTTTCAAATTTTACTTGATGAGTCAAAAGTAGAAGCTTATGTAGATGCCTTAGCTAATACTTATACTAAAGAGCTAGGAAACAATATACCAGTTAATGGTGGATATGATGGTAATAATCATGGCTGGATAGTTGATAGTTCACAGGAAACTTCAGCATTGATTGATAATATAAAAAATGGACAAACTATTACAAAAAGTCCAGCATATGTTCAGACAGCAGTAGCAGGATATTTTAGTAATGTAGGAGCCACTTATGTAGAAATTGATATGACAAAGCAGCATCTATGGTTTTATAAAGATGGCTATCTTGTTGTAGAAGGTGATGTTGTTACTGGGAATGAAAGTAATGGTAATGCAACACCCGCAGGAGTATATAGCCTATATTCTAAGCTGCAGAATACTGTATTAAGAGGTGAGGATTATGCTTCACCAGTTAGTTTTTGGATGCCTTTTAATAGAAATATAGGTCTTCATGATGCAAATTGGAGAACAGAATTTGGTGGGGAAATCTATAAGACTAGTGGTTCTCATGGATGTGTGAATCTACCATATGATGTAGCGAAATCAATATATTATAATATTAATATAGGTACTCCTGTTATTTGCTACTATTCTTGATTAGAAATTTTAGCTTTAAATGTGTGTAATTTAAATTAGATGGAAGAGAGAGGTTTAAAACTTTCTCTTTTTTTAGTGGAAAAATACAACAGTAAGGATAGTAAAATTAAAAGTGGCAGGCTTTTTCTAAACTAGTTACTTTTAATTTATCTTCTGTCATTAGTTTAGGGTTTTATAGTAAATAAAATCTTTAATATATATGTTTAAATTAATAATTGTACACTGGATACCCTAAAGAGCATAAGATGTACATTACAAATTGCAATATATAAATAAATTTTATAAGTATAATGTAAATTGTACGGATACAATTTACTATTTTTGCGTTATATGATACTTTATAAATATTAAACTGGAAAAGAGAAAGGAGGTATATTTATGAATAATAAATTTGTTTATGCACCAGGTCCTACAAGTGTTAGGGAAAATGTAAGGCTAGAAAGGGCTAAAACAACTACAAATCCAGACGTTGATGAAGAATTTGTGGAGTTTTATAAAAGGACTTGTGACAAGATTGGAAAGATAATAAATACAAAGAATCCTGTTTATATATTAAGTGGGGAAGGGATTTTAGGGTTAGAAGCAGCATGTGCATCTCTTACTGAATCTGGAGATAGGGTACTTGTTTTAGATAATGGAATTTATGGGAGAGGTTTTAAGGACTTTGTTGAAATTTATGGAGGAGAAGGGGTATACTTTTCAGATGATTACAACAAAGCTATAGATGCAGAGAAATTAAAGGAGTTTTTAGAAAAAGATCATAATTTTAAATATGCAACAATAGTGCATTGCGATACTCCAACTGGAGTTTTAAATGACTTATCAAAGATATGCAGGTTGTTAAAGGAGTATGGAATTTTAACAGTTGTCGATTCTGTTTCTGCAATGGGTGGAGAAGAAATAAGAGTTGATGATTGGAAAATTGATATAGCTCTTGGTGGATCACAAAAGGCATTCTCAGCTCCAGCTGGTTTAACAATGGTTAGTATCAGTGAAAAAGCTAAGGCAGCAATGAAAAATAGAAAGACACCTATAGTAGGTTTTTATTGCAATTTAAATATTTGGGAAAATTATTATAGGAATAAGTGGTTTCCATATACAATGCCAATAAGTGATATTATGGGATTAAGTAAAGCAGCAGATAATATCTTAGAAGAAGGTATTCAAAATGTACTCTACAGGCATGAAAAAATAGCAGATGCAACAAGAAAATCAATAAAAGAATATGGAATTGAACTATTTTTAGCTAATGGATATTCTAACACTGTTACAGCAGTTAAAATACAAAAAAACATAGGTGCATTAAAGCTTAAACAGCATATGTTAAGCAAATATAATACTTTAATAATAACATCGCTAAAGCCATATGATGATGAAATTTTAAGAATAGGCCATATGGGAGAAAATGCGCGTGAAGAGAAAATAGTTTATGCACTAAATATAATTGATAAAGGATTAAGAGATTTAGGGTTTAAATGTGATAAAGATTTAGTTGAATTATTTAATAAATATTTAGATAAATAATTATAGTTCAAATAGTAGATTTATAATAAATAAAAATTAAATTGTAAAAATATATAAAGGTGGGGCAAAGACATGGAAATGAACACAGTAAAAAGTAAGTTTAAAACGAAGGATATGGTGCAGACGGCATTGTTAACAGCATTAGTATTTGTTGCAACTGCATTTATAAATGTAAGACTACCAATTATAGCTAGTGGTGGATTAGTTCATTTAGGAACCGTAATGTTATTTATTGCAGCGATTGTTTTTGGAAAAGAAAAAGGAGCAGTAGCAGGAGCAGTAGGAATGGCAATATTTGATTTATCTTCAGGATGGGCACTTTGGTCTCCATTTACTTTTGTTATAAGAGGGATTATGGGATACATGATTGGAACTATTGCCTGGAGCAAAAATAGAGAAGGAAATAATATTGGAATAAATATTTTTGCAGGGATTTTATCAGGTATTTGGATGATAGCTGGATATTATATTACCGAAGTAATTCTTTATGGGAATTGGGTATCTCCAGTGGCATCAATACCTGGGAATGTAACACAAATTGCTTTGGGATTAATAATAGGAATACCAATTGCTAAGATTATTAAAAAATATGTGAAATATTTATAATAAAAAGATGTTTTATAGCAGTATTAATTGCAATAAAACATCTTTTTATTTCATAATTTTAAAACTATAAGATAAATTATTGGTAGTACATACTGATAAAAAAAAATTTCGCTATAAATATTATTGACGAAATAAATATATCATATTATTATGAAATTATAGAATATTCAAACAATAGAGGAGGGATATAAGATGAATGATAACGATTTAAAAAAGACTTGCGCAAAGGAAGCGATGAAATACATAAAAAATGGTATGACAGTTGGACTTGGAGGAGGCAGAAGTATTGCATATTTAGTAGAATATATTAAAGCTGATAAGGGACTAAAGATTAGGATAGTCACACCTTCTGTAAAGACAAAGCTGCTTTGTATAGAAAATGGTTTAGAAGTTCTTCATACAGGATTTGTAGAAAAGATAGATGTAGCTTTTGACGGATGTGATCAAGTTGATGAGAATTTAAATGCATTAAAAAGTGGTGGCGGAATCCACACTAAGGAAAAGTTAATTGCCAGCATGGCTAATGATTATATTCTTCTTGTTGATGAAGCAAAAGTCGAGAAGAGCCTAACCTTTAAATCGCCCGTTGCTTTAGAGATATTAGAAGATTCTTTAAAATATGTTGAAAGAAAAGTATCAGAATTAGGAGGAAAACCAGAAGTTAGAAGTAGTGATATAAAAGATGGCTTTACAATAAGTGATAGTGGTAATTTATTAATGAATGCGTCCTTCAAAAATATAAGTGATATAAAAAAACTTAATGATGAATTAATAAATATATGTGGAGTTATTGAAACATCACTATTTACTAATATTATTACCAAAGCAATTATTGCAAGTGAGAATGGTATTAGAGTAATTTCTAGAAATTAAATTTTAGAATAAAAAATAAAATAATATGAGGTGAAATATGAGTAAAGTAAATTGGGCAATATTAGGACCTGGAACAATTGCAGCAGATTTTGCAAAAGCTATTAACGAAGTTAATGGAAGGATATATGCAGTAGGGGCAAGGAGTATTGAAAAAGCAAAAGATTTTGCAGATAAATATGACGTTGAAAAAATCTATGGAAGTTATGATGAAATGTTAAAAGATGACAAAATTAATGTTGTTTATATATCAACACCTCACTGTAATCATTATGAATATATAATGAAGAGCTTGCATAATAATAAAAATGTGCTTTGTGAAAAGGCTATTACCGTAAATGGTAATCAACTAAATGAAATTGTTAATTTAGCTGAGGAAAAGAAATTAATAGTTGCAGAAGCTATGACAATTTATCATATGCCTCTGTATAGAAAATTACGTAAACTTGTTGATGGTGGGAAACTTGGTAAGATAAAAATGATACAAGTTAACTTTGGAAGTCTTAAAGAATATGACATCACTAATAGATTTTTTAGTCCGGATTTAGCAGGTGGGGCACTTTTAGATATAGGAACATATGCTTTATCTTTCACAAGATATTTTCTCTCAAGTAAGCCAGAAGAGATTTTGACGACAGTTAAAAAGTTTGAGACAGGAGTTGATGAACAATCAGGGATAATACTTAAAAATCCTGATGATGAAATGGCTGTAATTTCATTAACTATGAGAGCTAAACAGCCAAAGAGAGGAATAGTATGTGGTGAATTGGGTTATATAACTGTAGAAAATTTCCCAAGAGCAGATAATGCTACTTTCACTTATCCAGATGGAAAGGTGGAAATTATAGAAGAAGGTGATACTGCAAAAGCACTAACTTATGAAGTTGAGAATATGAACAATTATATTAGTAATAACAATAAAAATGATACTTTAAATTTATCTATTGATGTTATGAATATAATGGATGAGGTAAGAAAGCAATGGGACTTAAAGTATCCTTTTGAGTAAAATTTATTATTTTAAAGTGCCTTAAAGGAGTAGTTTTTTAAAGTGAAAAAAGTAGATAAAAGTGTATTAGATAAAATTTTATGTGTTTACAAAGAATTGTATGAGGCAGAAAAGAAGATTGCAGATTATGTTATAAATCAGAAAGAAAAAGTCATCGAAATGACAGTTTCAGAATTAGCAGCTCAAAGTAATGTGAGTGAAGCTACTATAGTTAGATTTTGCAAGAAATGTGGTTTGAAAGGCTTCTATGATTTAAAGATAAATATAGCTAAGGATATGGTGAAATTAAAAGATAGCACTGTATCTAATAAATTAGATTCTAATAATATAGGACAATCGCTTCAAAATATATTGGCGAATAAAATTGAAGAGTTAAAACAAACTATTCTAATGATGGATGAAAGGGAAATTAAAAAGATACTTGATATTATTAAAAATGCAAGAATTGTTCAATTTGCAGCAGTTGGAAATACAATACCTGTTGCAATGGATGGTACATATAAATTTAATCAATTAGGAATATCGGCTGTCACAAATACAATATGGGAAACTCAGCTTGCATTTACATATACACTAACAAAAGATGATGTGGTTATAGTAATATCAAATTCAGGATCAGCGAAAAAACTTGTGACCTTATTAGAGATTGCCAATGAAAGAAAGGCAATAACAATATCAATAACAAATCATGAAAATTCTCCAGTAGCAAATGAAAGCAAGTATCATATAAACACATCTACTAGAGAAAAATTATTTTTAGATGAATTTAGCTTTTCAAGAGTATCTGCAATGGTTGTTATAGAAGTGCTATATTTACTTTTAACTCAAGATAAAAAAGATGCATATAACTGGATAAGCCAACACGAGCAATCTATAGCAGATGCAAAAGTATAAAGTGAAGCTTAGCTTTAGAAGGAGTTTTAATCTCCAACTGAAGGTTAGTTGAACCTAGGGTCGTGCCACTCACTGTTATCTCCCGCTTTAGAAGATGGGAATATTACAGTGGCTAGACATCAGATAAAAGAGAGGATGAGGAAAATGAAAAATGTAAATATTGGAAAATGTGGAATTGAGGCTTCAGAAATTGGACTTGGATGTATGAGAATGGCAGGCCTTGAAAAAGGAGAGGCAGAAAAAACAATAAAAACATCATTGGCGGAGGGCATTAATTTTTTTGATCATGCTGATATATATGGCGGTGGAAAGTCAGAAGAAGTTTTTTCAGAAGCAATTGATATGAATTCATCAATTAGAGAAAAAATGATTATCCAAACTAAATGTTCTATAGTTCCTGGAGTAATGTATGACTTTTCAAAAGAGCATATTTTGAATTCTGTAGATGGCAGTTTAAAAAGATTGAAAACTGATTATATAGATATATTATTACTGCATCGTCCAGATGCACTTATGGAACCAGAAGAGGTCGCAGAAGCTTTTTCAAAATTACACAATACTGGAAAGGTAAAATATTTTGGGGTTAGTAATCATACTCCAATGCAAATAGAGTTGCTTAATAAATATTTAGATCATAAGATAATTATTAATCAGCTTCAATTTAGTATAATGCACACTGGAATGATAGATTCAGGATTAAATATGAATATAAAAAATGATGCTTCAATAGACATGGATGGAGGAGTACTAGAATATTGCCGTCTTAAAGATATAACTATTCAAGCTTGGTCCCCATATCAATATGGATTTTTTGAAGGCGTATTTTTAGATAATGATAAATTTCCAGAGTTAAATAAGAAGATTAATGAAATTGCAGAGAAAAAGGGAGTAACTAATACTGCAATCGCAACTGCATGGATATTAAGACATCCAGCAAAAATACAAACTATAGTTGGATCTATGAATTCAAACCGTATAAAAGAAATATGCAAATCATCTAATGTTATATTGACTAGACAAGAATGGTATGAAATATATTTAGCAGCAGGAAATAAGTTACCATAATTTTGGACTTAAATAGTCTGCGAATATGCTTAGATAATGAAATATATCGGGAATAGTTATAAATATATATGAAAACTATTCCTGGTGTATCAATAATAGGAGGATTTAGTATTTGAAAGATATGATAAGGATAGGTGGTGTAATATCTCCATAGTCTAGTTGAATCAATATATAATCCTTAAGAATAATGATAAGATAAAACACGTCGCCGAGAGCGGCAAACAACTTGAAAGAAATTGATAAAGAACTTCGAAATAAGAACTTCAAAAAGATTTAAAAAAAGTTGTTGATAAGCCCTGAAGCAAGTGATATACTGAGTAAGTCGCTTGAGGGTGACAAGAAAAAACATAAAGTTACAACGAAAGTTGTGAAAGAAAATGGTCTTTGAAAATTGAACAGAAAATAATAAGTACATTTAAGTAAACCAGCAATTTTTATTTGAGTAAGCTAAGATTGAACTTTTAATTGAGAGTTTG
>JAEZKY010000088.1 GCA_023435985.1 Bacillota bacterium
AATTAGATATAATATATTAGCGAGAGGAAACTCTCGCTTTAATTTAGTAAAAAGCTTAACTAGTGAAGAGTTAAAAGTTATAAGTGATAAGTTTGGGATAAAAATCCGCGAAGGGATTTTTACAAAATATAATTTAAGAAAAGCCGCAGGCTTTTCATCCCTAACTGTGAATTGTAAATTGTTAACTATAAACTGATCTAAGTTGATATTTATGAGGCTTTACTATAAACTAAATTATAATAAGGAGTGATAGTTAGCATGAAAAAAAAGACTAGAGAAAAAATGATGGTTGGAATGACTATTTTTATAATATTAATTTTTCTTTTATCATTACTGCCTAGTATACTTTCTTTTTAAGGAGAAGAGGAAACATGTTTTTAAAATCTCTAGAAATACGAGGATTCAAATCCTTTGCGGACAAAACTGAATTAAAATTTAAACAAGGGGTTACAGCTGTTGTAGGGCCTAATGGAAGTGGAAAGAGTAATATTTCCGATGCTGTAAGATGGGTGCTTGGAGAACAGAGTGTTAAGGTGCTTAGAGGCGGAAAGATGGAGGATGTAATTTTTGCAGGAACTCAATTTAGAAAGCCTGTTGGACTTGCACAAGTTTCTTTAACCCTTGATAATAGCGATGAGAGGCTTTCAACAGAATATAACGAAGTAACTGTATCAAGAAGAATATTTAGATCAGGAGAATCTGAATATTTAATAAATAACTCAAAGTGCAGACTTAAGGATGTAACAAACCTTTTTATGGATACTGGAATAGGAAAGGAAGGATATTCATTAATAGGACAAGGTAAGATCGAAGCCATACTAAGTGGAAAACCAGAAGATAGAAGAGCTTTATTAGAAGAAGCAGCAGGTATTGTAAAGTTTAAAAATAGAAAAGAAGAAGCGGAAAAGAAATTAAGCAATACAGATGAAAATCTAGTTAGAATAAACGATATTTTATCAACTTATAAAGAGAGAATAGAGCCGTTAAGGATTGAAAGAGAAAAGGCTCTGCAGTTCAATGAATTATCTAAAGATTTAAAGAAAAAAGAAGTATCCATTATAGTTCATACTATAGATAGAATGGAAGAAGATCTAAAGAGCTTTAATGAAGATCTAAATTTAAAGATTAAGGAAATTGAAGATAAACGAAAAGAAATTGCTGATGATAAATTAGAACTTAAAAATTTAGAAAACAAAATAGAAGAATTAGAAAAAAAGAATTTAGAAGAAAAAGAGCAATATTACAATTTAAAAGAAGTTATTAGTGAAGACCAAAAAAGCATTGAATTATACAAAGAAAGAATTAAAGGCTTTGAAGAGAAAATAAATAGAAATAATTATGAATTAAGTGATATTGCAATTAAGATAAATGAACTAAATGAAAATAAATCAGTGTTAGAGGAAGAACTAGCTGAAAGATTAGAGGAACAAAAAAATAAAAGTGAAGATATAGAAAAATTAGAGGAATTTAATACAAAGAACTCTCAGGAGCTTAGAATTATTGAGGATGAGTTAAAAGCTCTAAAGGAAGGTGAATTTGAACTTTTAAGAAGTAATTCTGATATAAAAAATGAAATTACTATTTTAAATAAAGATATTTCACTTAGAGAAGAGAGAAAAGAAACTTTGAATTCATCCATCTCATCTTTAGAGAATAACATAGTAATTAATTTAGCAACTTATAAAGATTTAAATAATGAAATTGAAAATAAAGAGGATAATATAAAATTATTAGAAATAAAAATTGCAGAAGACAAGAAAAAGATAGGTGTATTATCTGCAAATTTAACAAGAAAAGAAAATGAACTAAGAGAATTAAATGGGACTCTATCTAAGTTTGATGCTAATAAAACTATGCTAGAGAACTTAGAAAAGCATTACGAAGGTTATAATAGATCGGTAAAATCGTTAATGGAATTAGTCCATAAAGAAAGAATTACTGCTGCTGAAAATACTAAGGTTCTAGGTGAGATTTTCAGCGTTGATAAAAAGTATGAGGTTGCTATAGAAATTGCACTTGGAGCAGCAATTTCAAATGTGATAACTAAAAATGAAGAAATAGCTAAAGTTCTTATTGAATATTTAAAAAAGAATAATTTAGGACGAGCAACTTTCCTACCTTTAAACGTAATAAAAGGAAAAAGACTAGAATTAGATAGAAATATAACTGAGGCTGATGGATATGTTGGTATTGCAAGTGACATAATTTCATATGATGGAGAGTACCATAATATAATGAATTATGTTCTTGGAAGGACAATAATTGCCACTAATATGGATTGCGCGCTTAAATTAGCGCGTATTGGAAAATATAATCATAGGATTGTTACCTTAGAGGGGGAAGTAATAAATCCAGGTGGAGCGTTAACTGGTGGTAGTATAAAAGGAAAAAGCTCTAATGTCCTAGGTAGAAAAAGAGAAATTGAAGAATTAACAAAAAATATAAGTGAAAAGAAAAAGCAGTATGAAGAATTAACTCAAATGGTACAAGCTATTAAAGAGGAAATCAAAAAGCTTGATGAAGAAATATTGAATCAGAGAGATGAGGTTCATGAAAAGAATATTGAACTCACTAAAAAGGAAAGTGAAGCTAAAGGGTTACAAAATGATACTGATAAGTTAAAAAGAAATTTAGAAATAACTAAAGAAGAACTTAAAAGGACAGCAGATGAGAAAGAAGTTATTTTAGAAAAGTTAAAAACTAAAGAAGAAGAAATTAAATCTATCGAAAGTGAAAATACATCTAATAAGAGTAAGAGTATAGAGTTAGAGGAATTAATCAAAGAGAAATCTAAAGAAGTAACTGATAGTGATGCTAAGCTTACAGAAATGAAAATAAATAAAGCAACCTTAGATGAAGCTATCGAAAATAGAAAAAATGAATTTTCTAGAATGGATAGAGAAATTCACGACCTAAACTATAAGCGTGAAGTCTTAAATAAAGAAAATATTGAAAATAGAACAAGCATTGAAAGTTTAACTTCGGACATAGAAGTAAAGAATAAAGAAATAGAAAATAATACTATCAGTATTAATGAATTAGAATTGAATTTTAAAGATGAAGAGATACTAAAAGAAAAATTAAAACAAGAATTTAAAGAAAAAGACAATTTAATAAGTGGCGTATTAGATGAAGTCAGCATGAAAGAAGTTGAAGTTAACAAAAAAGAAGTGACTAAAGCTAAAAAGGAAGCTGATAAAGAACATATCTATAAAAAATTAAATGAGGAATTGGAATTAACCTATGCAGAAGCATTAGATATCAGTGAACCAGTAGAAGATGAAGATACTTTAAGACAGGAAATTAATACTACAAAGGGAAAGATAACAAGACTTGGAGTAGTTAATTTAGCAGCCATAGAAGAATATGAGGAAGTAAAAGATAAGTACGAGTTTATGTCAGCCCAGGCAGAAGATTTAGAAAATGCAAAGAGAGAACTAAAATCTGTTATTGAAGAAATGACTAATGAAATGAAAACTTTATTTAAAGAGAATTTTAAAATTTTAAATCATAATTTTAATGAAACTTTTAAAGATCTGTTTAAGGGTGGTAGTGCAGAACTTATTTTAGGTGAAGGTGATGAGCTTACAGCTACTATTGATATAAATGTAGAGCCGCCAGGCAAAAAACTTCAAAATATAAACTTAATGTCGGGTGGAGAAAAAGTGTTGTCTGCAATAGCATTGCTTTTTGCAATCTTAAAAATGAAACCAACGCCATTCTGTATACTAGATGAAATAGAAGCGGCTTTGGATGATGCAAACGTATATAGATATGCGGAGTTTTTAAAGATGTTTTCTAATAATACTCAGTTTATAATCATAACTCATAGAAAAGGTACTATGGAAGTTAGTGATATCATATACGGAGTAACCATGGAAGAAAAAGGCGTATCTAAAGTAGTATCAGTAGACTTAGCTGAAAATTTTAATTAGGAGGAAATGAATTTGTTTGGAAATTTATTTAATAAACTAAAAGATGGATTAAGTAAAACAAGAGATGGATTAACAGATAAAATTAATGAAGCATTAAATTTAGCAATAACTATAGATGAGGATTTATATGAGGAATTAGAAGAAATACTAATCATATCAGATATAGGTATGGATACTACGGTAGATATTATAGAAAGATTAAGAAACAAGATACGTAAAGAAAAAATAAATGATCCAAAGGAAGTTAAGCCAGCATTAAAAGAAGTAATTAAAGAAATGTTACTAGAAGGCACCGCTGAGGAAGCAGATGCTGGAAAAAAAGTAATGCTTGTAATTGGGGTTAATGGAGTTGGAAAAACCACATCCATAGGAAAGCTTGCAGCTAAAAATAAAGAAGCGGGCAAAAAGGTGCTGCTTGCCGCAGCAGATACATTTAGAGCAGCAGCCATAGATCAGCTTGAAGTATGGAGCAGCCGAGCTGGTGTTGATATAGTTAAACATCAAGAGGGCTCAGACCCAGCAGCAGTAGTTTTTGACGCAATAGAAGCATCTAAGGCTAGAAACGTTGATTTATTAATCTGTGATACTGCAGGAAGACTTCATAATAAGAAAAATCTGATGAATGAACTTGAAAAGATAAACAGAATAATAGATAGAGAACTGGAAGGATATAAAAAGGAAACTTTGCTTGTTTTAGATGCAACTACAGGACAAAATGCTGTGATTCAAGCAAAACAATTCATGGAGGCTTGTCCAATTGACGGAATAGTATTGACTAAATTAGATGGAACTGCAAAAGGTGGAGTTGTTTTATCTATAAAGCAGAGTTTAAATATTCCGGTAAGATATATAGGTGTTGGAGAAGGTGTTGAGGATCTTCAAGAATTTGATGCAGAAGCTTTTGCAGAAGCACTTATTTAGTTAAGGGTTATGAGTTATAAGTTAATGGATTAAAAGCCTTTAGGCTTTTCTGAAAAATATATTTTTTAGAAATCCCCAATTGGGGATTTCATCCTTAACTAATAAGTTATAACTTGTTTTGTTTTATCTAGTGTATACAAAGAAAGTTAAAGAAAAGATGCAAATATAATGTTGTTTAAAAAAATTTTTTAGGGTGTTAAGTAAAAGTACTTGACACTTGCAAAAAATATTGTTAAAATCTCTTTTGTGGGTAAGGTGATTAAAAATGGAAGATAGAGTTGAGATTTCATTGTTTATGGATTTCTACGGTTCATTATTAACAGAGAAACAAGTTGAAATTATGCAATGGTATTATGATGACGATTTATCTTTAGCTGAAATAGCTGAACTTAACAAAACAAGTCGCCAGGCTATTCACGATTTAATTAAAAGATGTTATAAACAGCTTCTATCCTATGAAAGTAAGCTTCACTTACTTGAAAAGAGTGTAAATAAAGAGAAAGAGATTATGAATTTTTTAGAACAATTAAAAAATAAATATTCCATAGATGATGAGGATATTATAAAATATAAAGAAAAACTAGAAAATTTATAATTTAAGGAGGAGGTAAACATGGCTTTTGAAGGATTAGGTGAAAAGTTACAGGAAACTTTCAGAAAATTAAAAGGAAAAGGAAAGTTAACTGAAAAAGATATAAAAGAAGCCATGAGAGAAGTAAAGCTTGCCTTATTAGAAGCAGATGTTAACTATAAAGTTGTTAAGACATTTATTTCTTCTGTTAGTTCCAAGTGTGTAGGAAGTGAAGTTCTTGAAAGCTTAACACCAGGACAACAGGTAATAAAAATAGTTAATGAAGAACTTACTAATCTTATGGGTGGAAGTGAAAGTAAACTTAACTATAGCAGCTCAGGACTTACAGTTATAATGTTAGTTGGGCTACAGGGGGCAGGTAAGACTACCATGTGTGGTAAGCTTGCATTAAACCTTAGAAAAAATAATAAGAAACCTTTAATGGTAGCATGTGATATTTATAGACCAGCAGCTATTAAGCAATTAGAAGTTGTAGGAAAGCAAATTGAAATTCCTGTATTTTCAATGGGAGACAAAGTAAGCCCAGTAGAAATTGCCAAAAACGGAATAGCACATGCAAGAGATAATGGTAATAATGTAGTTATTATAGATACTGCAGGTAGACTTCATATTGATGAAGAGCTAATGCAGGAATTAAAGAGCATAAAGGAAAATGTAACACCATCAGAAATATTATTGGTTGTTGATGCTATGACAGGTCAAGATGCTGTTAATGTAGCAGAAAGTTTTAATAATGATCTAGACTTAAGTGGAGTTATATTAACAAAGCTAGATGGTGATACAAGAGGTGGAGCCGCACTATCAATTAAAACTATAATTGATAAACCAATTAAGTTTGCTGGTGTCGGTGAAAAAATGAATGACTTTGAAGTGTTCCATCCGGATAGAATGGCTTCAAGAATCTTAGGGATGGGTGATGTATTATCACTTATTGAAAAAGCCCAAGAAGCTATTGATGAAAAAGAAGCCGCTGATTTAGGTAAGAGAATGTTAAATCAAGAATTTAACTTTGAAGATTATCTAATGGCAATGGAACAGATGAAAAAGCTTGGACCTTTAAATAAAATTATGGAAATGATACCTGGCTTAAATTCAAAGGAACTTCAAGGAGTTGACTTTGATAAAGGAACTGAAGCACTTGATAGAACTAAGGCGATTATTCAATCTATGACAAGTAAAGAAAGAAGAAATCCAAACCTTATATTAAAATCTCCATCAAGGAAAAGCAGAATAGCTAAGGGATCAGGTACAAACATACAAGAAGTTAATAAACTCATGAAGGGCTATGAAATGATGAAAAAGAACATGAAACAAATGAAATCATTCCAGAAGCAGGCTAAGAAAGGCGGCTTATTTGGAAAGTTACCTTTCTAGAACTTAGAGTTGAAATATATTTATTATCCTTTAAAGGAGGTGAAATTAAAATGGCAGTAAAAATCAGATTAAGAAGAATGGGTGCTAAGAAAGCTCCTTTCTATAGAATAATAGTTGCAGATTCAAGAGCACCAAGAGATGGTAAGTTCATCGATGAAATTGGATACTACAATCCATTAGTTGAACCAGTTGAAGTTAAAATCAACGAAGAAAAAGCTAATGAATGGTTATCTAATGGAGCACAACCAACAGAAGTAGTTAAGAGACTTTTCAATAATGCAGGTCTTACTAAGTAATTTTTGGAGGTGAATTCTGCAATTAGTACATACTAATTGTGGACGTTTATGAAGGAATTAGTTGAATTTATGGCTAAATCCCTTGTTGATAATCCTGATGCAGTTACTGTTAATGAGGTGGATGGAGAACAATCCATAATACTTGAATTAAAAGTAGCACCAGAAGACATGGGTAAGATTATAGGTAAGCAAGGAAGAATTGCAAAGGCTATAAGAACAGTTATAAAAGCTGCAGCAGTTAAACAGAATAAACGAGTTATAGTAGAAATCATCTAAAAATTTAGAGTTAGGGTAACCTAACTCTTTTTAAATATCTTCAAAATAATGTAGTGATTACAGATATACAAGTCGGGACTTAGACCTATGTGGTGACTTACCGAAATAATATGCATATTATTTCTGGTGTAGATGTACATACAAAAATTTACTAAGATTACCAACCTATTTATCTATAAAATCAATATACGATTTTATAAATAAATAGCATATTATAATGTGTACATTTTGTGTAATATTGATTAAGAAAGAGATATTACATATAACCAGGTTAATGTATACTTTACAGGTAACTTGTTAATGATTTTAATACTAGATATGTTAAGGTATAATTATAGTGTAAGATTAATTATATACATGGATTTTAGTTTGATTATATAGTAGTATTTTATAGGATATATATTTTTATATAAAAGTTTAAGGCATATGAAAGAAAATAACAACTTCAAATATGTAGAGGATATTTTTCACCATACAAGAAAATCGATTTCTTTAATAGAGGAAACTATTAAAGAAATTAGTAATGCAGTATGATGGAAAATTGCCAAGGGGATTGATTTGTTGTTTTTGGAATGCTTAATATAAAAACGAGGTGAAAAAGTGGTAAAGTTGTTTAAAATAGGCCAGATTGTGAATACTCATGGAGTTAAGGGTGAGGTTAAGGTATATCCTTTAACAGAGGATGTTAATAAATTTAAACGTCTAAAGACTGTTCTGGTAGGTGGAGCACCTAAAAATATTTTGGGAGTTAAGTTTCAAAAAGATAGAGTTATTTTAAAGTTGGAAGGCGTAGATTCTATGAATGATGCTGAGACTTATAAGGAAAAATATATTGAAATACCACGTGAGGATGAACCAGAACTTCCACCAGATACATATTATGTTGCAGATTTAAAGGAATGTACAGTATATGATACAAATGAAAAAGAACTTGGAAGAGTTTTTGATGTAATAAGCACTCCTAATAATGATGTGTATTGGATTAAAGAGCCTAAAGAATTATTAATACCGGTTCTTAGAGATATAGTACTTAGTGTCGACATTGATGCTAAAAAAATAGTTATCAGGCCAGTAGGTGAATGGCAAGATGAAGATTAGTATATTAACTTTATTCCCGGAAATGTTCTCTATTTTTGAACACAGTATTATAGGAAGAGCAAGGGAAAATAAAATAATTGATTTTGATATATTAAATATAAGAGATTTTACCTTAAATAAACATAAGAAAGTTGATGATTATCCGTATGGAGGTGGTGCTGGTATGGTTATGGCACCTCAACCAATAGTAGATTCTATAAGAAATGTTAAAGAAAACAATAGTGGGAAGGTTATATTTTTGGGACCGAAAGGAAAGAAATTTAATCAAGAACTTGCAAAGGATCTTTCAAAAGAAGATAATTTGATATTTTTATGCGGTCATTATGAAGGAATAGATGAGAGAGTTTATAAACATATAGATATGGAAATTTCCCTTGGAGATTTTGTTCTGACAGGTGGAGAAATGGCTGCGATTCCGGTAATAGATTGTATTTTAAGGCTTAAACCTGGAGTACTTGGAAAAGAAGAAAGCTTTATAGAAGAATCTTTTTACAATGGACTTCTAGAATATCCTCAATATACTAGACCTGAGGAATTTGAAGGGGATAAGGTGCCAGAAGTATTGCTATCTGGGCATCATGAAAATATAAGAAAGTGGAGAAGGCTTAAATCTCTTGAAATAACTAAGAGAGTTAGACCTGATTTATATAAAAATATTATTTTGACTAAAGAAGATATTAAGCTTTTAAAACAAAGTAGTACAAAAAAATAAAGAATATCATATGATTTTTATTGAAATATAGAAAATTATGTGATATGATAAGATTTGTGCTAGTACGGGCGTTCCTCTGTCAATTTATATATGTTAAGAACGTCAAATTATCGTTAAGGAGGGAATGCACAATGAACGAAATAATTAGAGCTATAGAAGCAGAACAAATTAGAACTGACTTACCTAGTTTCAAAATTGGAGATACTATAAAGGTATATGTTAGAATTAAAGAAGGTAACAAGGAAAGAACTCAAATGTTCGAAGGTACTGTTATCAAAAAACAAAATGGTGGTTTAAGAGAAACTTTCACTGTAAGAAGAGTTGCTTATGGAACTGGAGTTGAAAGAACATTCCCAATAAATGCACCAACAATTGAAAAAATTGAAATCTCAAGAAGAGGTAAAGTAAGAAGAGCTAAACTTTACTACTTAAGAGATAGAGTTGGTAAGGCTGCTAAAGTTAAAGAATTATTAACTAGATAGTATAAAAAGGGGACTGTTTCAGTCCTTTTTTTATTTCTGTAGGAAATTATAGAGAGGGTTAGAAATTTAATTTGGGTTAAAACTAAGTTAAAGAAGAATACATAAGTTTACAATTGATGATGAACAAATTGTCAATTAAAGCATGGTATACCCACTTTACTTTTTATATAAAATAAATTTAAGGAGGAATTCATATGGCAATTAATTGGTTTCCAGGACATATGAAAAAAACTCAAAGAGAAATTAAAGAAAACTTAAAATTAGTTGATGCTATAATTGAAATAAGAGATGCTAGAATTCCAAGAAGTTCTGCAAATCCAGATATTAAAAAACTACTAGAGGGAAAACCAAGAATTATACTTTTGAATAAAAGTGATTTGACTGATAATAAGGTAACTAAAGAATGGATAAATTATTTAACAGAAGAAGAAGTTAAGGTATTAGAAGTTAACTGTTTAAAAGGTGATGGACTTAAGAACATAAAACCTATGTTATTAACTCTCTTAAAGGAAAAGCATGATAGATTAAAAGCAAAAGGTATGGTTAACATAACAATGAGGGTTATGGTAGTTGGAATACCTAATGTGGGAAAATCAACTTTCATAAATAAGATGGCGAGAAACAATATAGCTAAGACAGGTGACAAACCAGGAGTTACAAAAAGTAAGCAATGGATAAAAACCGGAATGGGAATTGAGCTTTTAGATACACCAGGAGTTCTATGGCCTAAATTTGAAGATGATGAAACAGCTTTAAATTTAGCTTTTACAGGCGCAATAAAAGACGAAATAATGGATATAGAAGAATTAGCCTTAAGGCTTGTTGAAAGATTACAAGATAGCTATGAGGATAAATTAAAAGAAAGATATAAGCTAGCTGAAGTTTTTGAAAATCCTATAGATACATTAGATGCCATAGGTAAAAAGAGAGGGACATTAATTTCGGGAGGACAAATTGATTATAATAGATTAGCAGTTATTTTACTCGATGAATTCAGAGGAGGTAAAATGGGCGCTATTACATTAGAACGTCCAGTAGAAGAAAATGAAGATAATTAATGAGGATATAAGATCCCTATCATTTTCTGAAATAAAAAAAGGAATATCAGAGAGTTCAATAATTGAAGTATATAAAAATAGGGATTATGATAAAGTTATCAATTGGTTAAAGGAAGATAAAAGAAAAAATGTACTATCTCTTAAAGATAAAATTGAAAAAGAGTTAGCTTTATATTTAAATGAGATTAAAAGAGTTGAAAAAATGTACGATTTTGATAAATCTTTTGGAAATTATAAATACATTGCAGGAGTAGACGAGGTGGGGAGAGGTCCTCTTGCAGGTCCAATTGTTGCCTGCAGTGTTATATTGGATTTAAATGTTTTAGACGAAGATTTGATTTTATATATAAATGATTCAAAAAAAGTAAAAGAAGCTAAAAGAGAAGAGCTTGCTGAAATTATTAAAGAAAAGGCATTATGCTATAGCATAGCAGTTTCTTCAAACGAAGAAATAGATGAGAAAGGAATAGCTTTTTCAAATAATAAAGTTTTCCTAGAAAGCTGTAATTCACTTAAGATAAAACCTAATTTAGTATTATCTGATGGATATTTGGTTAAGAATATTCAGATTGAAAACAAATCGGTTATAAAGGGAGATACTAAAAGTGCCAGTATTGCAGCAGCATCAATTGTCGCAAAAGTATATAGAGATAAAATCATGAAAGAGTATGCAAAGAAATATCCATATTATGATTTTGAAAATAATGTGGGTTATGGAACAACAAAACATATAGAAGGTTTAAGAGCTCATGGGAAATGCAGTATTCATAGAAATAGTTTTTTAACAAAATTATTATAAATAAGTAAAAGTGATTTGAGTGCTATGTATATGAGTTTTATAAATTAAATATTGATAAGAGTTTAATCTGTAAGGATATTATTTGAAACAAAAATATCTTTATAGATTTTTTGTTTATTAAGTCAAGAATTACATTGTTATTTTGTAGATTATTGACGGATAATGAAAAAGAATTTTATGACAATCTAAAAGCGTCTTTTATATGTTTTATTTTAAAAATATTATTGTTTGAATTTAAATAAATTTCAATAACGTCGAAACGTACATTAAGATTAAATAATTTCTTGTAAGAAATATATGAAGTAGAAACTTTGATTATAGATTTTTGTTTTGAAAAGCTAATGGATTCTTTAGGCAAACCATAATCATAATTATATCTACCCTTAACTTCAACAATTATTAATAGATTATTTTGAGTACAAATAATATCTATTTCACCAAGACGGTTTTTAAAGTTACAATCTAAGATGAAATAACGGTTTCTTTTCAAATAGTCTTTGGCCAAATCTTCACAGTAATTTCCTACATCTTTATTTAATTTTTTCATTTCATCACCAACCCTGATATAGTTTACAATTTACAGTGCGCAGTTATTGAAAGTATTAACAATTAAAAATTTTTTAAACAAATCTATTTTTATAGGATTAATATTAAAATGTATGTCTATAATTCAGTAAGAGGTGAATTACATGGCAGTGAAAATAATAAGTGCAACCCATAATCAATTAGAAGGTTTTTTAATTAATGTTGAAGTAGATATATCTAAGGGGCTACCAATATTTAATATAGTCGGGCTTCCAGATACCTCGGTAAAGGAAGCCAAGGAAAGAGTTAGAGCAGCAATTGTAAATTGTGGATTTGAATTCCCATTAGGTAGAATTACTATTAACTTAGCACCAGCAGATGTTAGAAAAATCGGATCTTTATTAGATTTGCCTATTGCCCTTGGAATTCTTATGGAATCCAACCAAATTTGTAGAAAAAACGTAGATGATTATATTATATTTGGAGAATTATCTTTATTTGGTGAATTAAAAGGTGTAAAGGGTACTATACCGATAATAATAGAAGGAGCTCGGAAAAATATTAATAAATTCATATTCCCTTATGAAAATTTGGAAGAAACCTATTACTTTAAGGGTGGAAAATACTATCCTTTAAGAAGTTTAAAAGAAGTAATTTCTTATATAACATATGAAGATGTACTTCCTTATGAGGAGAGTAGTAGTGAAATAGAAGAAAAAGAGCAGTGTGATTTATTAGATTATGGGCATATTATAGGGCAATACTCATCTAAAAGAGCATTAGAAATAGCAGCAGCAGGAAAGCATAATATTATTCTTTATGGCGAGCCGGGATGCGGGAAAACAATGCTTGCAAAAGCCTTAATATCAATTTTGCCATCTTTATCCCAAGAAGAATTACTAGAGGTTGCTAAAATTTATAGTGCATGTGGATTTATTAATAAAGATTCACATCTTAAAAGGCCATTTAGAGCACCCCATCATACTACAACAAAATTATCATTAATTGGCGGTGGTAAGGAAATAAAGCCTGGAGAAATAACACTAGCGCATAATGGAGTATTATTTTTGGATGAAATTTTAGAATTTAAAAAAGAAGCATTAGAATCACTTAGAGAGCCGCTTGAAGAAAAAAGCGTTAATATAACCAGGCTTAATGGGAATTATGTAATGCCAGCTGACTTTTTACTTATAGGAGCATTTAATCCGGTGGAAAATAATGAAGATAAAGATTTCGATGATAATAAATACTATTTTAATTCTAAAATAAATAGGTATTCTAATAAATTTTCAAGTGCATTGTTAGATAGAATTGATATTTTAAATTATGTACCTAGATTAGATTATGATGAAATAAAAAATGAGAAGGATTCTTATGATTCAAAAATTATGAAAGAAAATGTTTTTAGAGCTATAAAAATTCAAAGGCAAAGATTTAAGGATACGCCGTATAAATACAATTCGGATATAAAAGGAAAAGATATTTTTGAAATTTGTAGAGTTAATAAAAAGTGTGCAGAAATTTTAAAACATTACTATAATACATCTAATGTATCATTAAGAGGTTATGGAAAAGTAATAAAAATTGCAAGAACCATAGCTGATATAGACAATGAAAAAGATATATCAGAAGGGCATATATTAGAAGCTTTTAGTTATAGAAAAAATGTTAATGGAGAAATTATATAGAAAGAGGCGAAAAAATATGAATTATGAATTATGGTTAATTCTTCTTTATATATCAAATTTTCAAAAAATAAAGTTAATAAATAAATATAATACAGCAAAAAATGTATATAATAATTTTGAGGAGATTTTAAAAGAAAATAAAGTTATAAATAAAAAATTAAAAAAATTTCAAAAAGAGGATTTACATTATCAAGTTCTAAAATTAAAAGAGACCATAAATAGAAAAAATATTGGATATATTACATATGATAATCCTTTGTATAGAGAGAAATTGAGTGGTATTTTACATCCACCATATTTCTTGTTCTATAAAGGAAATATAGATATAATAAAAAACAAATCTATAGGAATTGTA
Organism: Bacillota bacterium; assembly: GCA_023435985.1. GTDB lineage: Bacteria > Bacillota > Clostridia > Clostridiales > Clostridiaceae > Clostridium. The sequence continues at coordinate 14,112 of JAEZKY010000088.1, forward strand.
GGGGCAAGAAAATGCTCAAATTATGGACTAACTGTAACAAAACTCTTGACAAAGGAGCTTATTACTAATAATATAACGCTTATAAGCGGAGGTGCAAGAGGAGTAGATTCTATTGCACATAAAACTGCTTTAGAAAACGATGGATATAACATATGCGTGCTAGGATGTGGAATAGATATAACATATCCAGCCGAAAATAAAATATTGTTTTCTCAAATAGCGGAAAAAGGCGTGGTAGTTTCAGAATTTTTGCTTGGTACAGAGCCATTAAGAGAAAATTTTCCTAGAAGGAACAGAATAATTAGTGGGTTAAGCCAAGGAATAATAGTTACGGAAGCTTCTGAAAAAAGCGGATCATTAATAACAGCTAGGCTGGCTAATGAACAGGATAAGAAAGTTATTGCAGTGCCTGGTTCAATATTTTATGAAGGAGCACGTGGGACTAATAAGCTAATTAGAGATGGCGGCGCCTGTGCTTGTACAGATATAAATGATTTAAGAGTATTTCTTAGTTTGGAGTATGTGGAAAATCCTATAAAGCTTACACCAGAAAAAAGCGAAATTTTGGATTTGATTACGGATTCGCCAATTCACATAGATGATATTTTTAAAAGTGCATCTGTTGATAGAGGAGCTTTATATGCGTTATTATTTGAGATGCAGATAAAAAATGAAATTATTTGTTTACCTGGAAATTACTATGTGAAAACAATTTAAAAATATGTAGGGGGGTGAAGACTTCATATTTTTTATGAAGTTGTACTATGGGTCAAAAACTTGTAATTGTTGAGTCACCAGCGAAAGCAAAAACAATCGGAAAATATTTAGGAAAGAATTATATTGTAGAAGCATCTATGGGGCACGTAAGAGATTTGCCAAAAAGTACATTAGGTGTTGATATAGAAAATAATTATACCCCTAAATATATAACAATCAGAGGTAAGGGAGAATTAATAGATAAATTAAGAAAAGCTGCTAAAAAAGCAGATAAAGTTTACCTAGCTACCGACCCTGATAGAGAGGGCGAAGCTATATCATGGCACTTAGCAAACATCTTAAAAATTTCTGAAGATGAAACCTGCAGAATCGTATTTAATGAAGTTACAAAAACGGCTGTTAAAGCATCGATAAAACAAGCAAGAAAAATAGATTTGGACTTAGTAGATGCACAGCAGGCAAGAAGAATATTAGATAGATTAGTTGGTTATGAAATAAGTCCAATTTTATGGAGAAATGTAAAGTGGGGACTTAGCGCTGGTAGAGTACAATCAGCAGCCTTGAAATTAATATGTGATAGAGAAAAGGAAATAAATGAATTCATTCCTAAAGAGTATTGGTCTATAGATTGTATGCTTAAAAAGGAAAAAAAGAAGTTTCCAGTTAGATTATCAACCTACAAGGGAAAAAAGATAGAAATTGAAAATGAAGAAACTTCAAATACTGTTGTTACGGAACTAAAAAAAGGGAAGTTCATTGTTAAAGCTATAAAAAAAGGAAAGAAAAGTAGAAATCCACTTCCTCCATTTACCACAAGTACACTTCAACAGGACGCAAATAGAAAATTAAATTTTATGACTAAAAGAACAATGGCGATAGCTCAAGGTCTTTATGAAGGTGTTGAAGTAAAAGGTTATGGTACAGTGGGGTTAATAACTTACATGAGAACTGATTCCGTGAGAATCTCTGAAGAAGCACAGGAAAGTGCTAAAAAATTTATAGGAGATACTTATGGTAAAGAATATTTGCCAGCTTCAGCTAGAATATATAAAGGAAAGAAGAATATTCAAGACGCTCATGAAGCTATAAGACCTACGTATGTGGAAATTACACCTCAGATGGCAAAAGAAAATTTAACTTCAGAGCAATATAAATTATATTCATTAATATGGAATAGATTTGTAGCCAGCCAAATGGCATCTTGTGAATTAAATACGAATTCCATAGATATAGAAAATGGAGATTATAAATTTAAAGCATCAGGATCAATAATTTCCTTTGATGGCTTCATGAGGATATATGAATATTCAAATGAAGAAGATGAAAATTCTGTAACATTACCTGAACTTAAGGAAAATGAAGAGCTTAAATTAGAGTCTCTTGAAGGAAACCAGCATTTTACTCAACCAGCTCCAAGATACACAGAAGCATCTTTTGTTAAGCTGCTGGAAGAAAAAGAAATAGGTAGACCTAGTACGTATGTGCCGACTATCTCAACCTTACTTGGAAGAAATTATGTTATCCGCGAAAAGAAGAATTTAATTCCTACAGAGCTTGGTGAAATTGTAAATAATATAGTAAGTGAATATTTTAAGCAGATTGTTGATGTAGATTTTACAGCAGATATGGAAAAGAAGCTTGATGATGTTGAAGAAGGAAATGAAAATTGGACACAGATTGTGGAAGAATTTTTTAATCCACTAAAGATTGCAATCGAAAAAGCCGAAAAGGAAATATCAAAGGTTGTAATTGAAGACAAAGTCAGTGATGTGAAATGTGAAAAATGTGGCCGTATGATGGTCATTAAAAGAGGAAGATATGGTGAATTCTTAGCATGCCCAGGGTATCCTGAATGCAAAAATGCTAAGCCAATAGTGGAAGAATTAGATGTGCCGTGTCCAGAATGTGGAAAACCTATTGTGGCTAAAAAGAGCAAAAAAGGTAAGAAATTCTTTGGATGCACAGGTTATCCGGAATGCAAATTCGTAAGCTGGTATGAACCAGTAAAAGAAAAATGTCCTAAATGTAATTCTTATATGGTATTAAAGTATTCAAAGAGCAGTGGAAGATATATACAGTGTTCTAATAATGAATGTAATCATAAAGAAGAATTAAAAAAAGATGAAACAGAAGAAAATCAAAAATAAACGATGGAGAATATAGAAAAAGTAACCAACATTATTTTGTCGATAACGCAAAAAGAGTGTTGAAATGCGGAATTTTATATGATAAACTAATTTTAGTAGCAACTTGTAAAAAAATTCAATAAATTAAGAATATTCTATCAATTGATTCTTGAATTTACTAATAATATTGTAATACAGTTGCCAAGGAGGATAACAATATGTCATCATTATTAAATAAGACTAGAATGTTAAATAAAATTCTACAGAAATCTGGTACGGAGCCTGTAGCATTTCAAGATATATGTGAATTATTAAGTGAGGTTCTTGAGTGCAATGTATACATAATAAGCAAAAAAGGAAAAGTGCTTGGATATACTTTTGGCAAAGATTTTGAATGTGAAGCTATGAAGAAAAAGGTCATAGAAGATAAGAGATTCCCAGAAGATTACAATAAAACCTTGCTTGAAGCTAATGAGACCTTAGCTAACCTTCCTAATGAAGGCAGATGTGTATTTCAGGAAATTGGAAAATGCAAAAAGGTCGATAAGTTATCAACAATAATTCCTATTATAGGAAGCAGGGAAAGAACAGGAACACTGATATTGGCTAGATTTGGGAATCCATTTACTGATGATGATTTAGTATTAGTAGAGTATAGTGCAACAATTGTCGGAATGGAAATGCTCAGAGCTATGCAGGATGAAATTGCAGAAGAAGCAAGAAAAAAAGCAGTTGTTCAGTTAGCAATAGGGACTCTTTCATATTCTGAATTGGAAGCTGTTGAGCATATCTTTGATGAGTTAAATGGAAATGAAGGATTATTAGTAGCTTCAAAAATAGCAGATAAAGTAGGTATAACTAGAAGCGTTATTGTAAATGCATTAAGGAAATTTGAAAGTGCTGGAGTAATAGAATCTAGATCCCTTGGTATGAAGGGGACTTATATTAGAATATTAAATGAAAAATTAGTAGAAGAATTAAAAAAAATTAAGTAATGTGATAGCTATAGGGAAATATTAACCTATAGCTATTTTTTTATATAGATAAATAACTTTGGACTTAGAGCTGTGTGGCAGTTTATCGAAATAGCATATATTTTTATTTCATAGGACTCATGAAATTTTCGATGGAAAGTTCTAAAAGGGAGATTGCAACCATTTTTGCATGTTTCCGAAGTGATTTTGTAACAAGTAATCAAGTAATAAGGTAAGGGGAGGATTTTCCTTTCGTGAGAATTATGAAATATATTTTGAAGAGCCTGTAGACTTTACTTTGTCTAATTTTTAATTGTAAAATGTGACATGATTAAGTTTTATGTATAAATTTTTACTGTTTTGAAAAAACTTTTATAAGAATTAATAAATTTTTATTGATACGATAAATACCTTGTGATATACTACTAAAGGTAAGAAAATACACACACTATCCAATTTATAAATTAGGTGCCCTTATTTTAAGGGGAATTTATGAGCTAAAGGTAGTGGAGGTAAAAACCAAGGAGGTAACAAAATGTCAGTAATATCAATGAAACAATTATTAGAAGCAGGTGTACATTTCGGACACCAAACAAGAAGATGGAATCCTAAAATGGCTCCATATATCTTCACAGAAAGAAACGGAATCTATATCATAGATCTTCAAAAAACAGTTAAGAAAGCTGAAGAAGCTTATAACTTCATTAAAGAAGTATCTGAAGAAGGAAAAGATATATTATTCGTTGGAACTAAGAAACAAGCTCAAGAAGCTATTCAAGAAGAAGCTATAAGAAGTAACATGCATTTCGTAAACAATAGATGGTTAGGTGGAATGTTAACAAACTTCTCAACTATTAAAGGCAGAATAAGAAAATTAGAACAAATCGAAAAGATGCAAGAAGATGGAACTTTTGATGTTCTTCCTAAGAAAGAAGTTATAAAACTTAAAGGAGAATTAGAAAAGCTTCAAAAGAATCTTGGAGGTATCAGAAACTTAGATGCTTCAAATGTAGGAGCAATGTTTATCGTTGATCCAAGAAAAGAAAAAAATGCTATATTAGAAGCTAAAATTTTAGGAATTCCAGTAGTAGCTATCGTAGATACTAACTGTGATCCAGAAGAAGTAGATTATGTAATCCCAGGTAATGATGACGCTATCAGAGCTGTTAAATTAATAACTGCTAAAATGGCTGATGCTATTATAGAAGGAAGACAAGGTGAACAATTAGCAGCTGAATAATTAAAACAAGGTAAGTGAATTAGTTTCAGCTTCCTTTGTGAGGGATATTAAGGGAAATAATAAGTCCGTGATGCGGTTATTTTTTCATTATGTAAGGGATTATAATCGTATCATAGTTGGGCTATTAAGTAATTATACTGAAAAGTATAACAAAAATAGACTGGCAAATTGGCTTATTATTTTTTTGAATATACCTAATTAAATGGTAAGGATTACTTTATATATAGAGGAGGAAATTAAAATTATGGCAAATATATCTGCACAATTAGTTAAAGAACTAAGAGAAATGACTGGAGCAAAAATGATGGATTGTAAAAAGGCTCTAGTTGAAACAGAAGGTAGTATTGAAAAGGCAGTAGAATTTTTAAGAGAAAAAGGACTTGCGGATGCGGCTAAAAAATCAGGTAGAGTTGCTGCTGAAGGTATAGTTAAGACATATATTTCAAATGATAAGAAAATTGGAGCAGTTCTTGAATTCAACTGTGAAACAGATTTCGTTGCATTAAATGAAGAATTTGTTGGTTTTGCTGACAAATTAGCTAAAATGGTAGCTGAAACTTCTGTTACAACAGTAGAAGAACTTCTTAATGAAAAGTTTGAAGGAGATGCTACTGTTGCAGAAAGCTTAAAAGCTTTAATAGCAAAACTTGGTGAAAACATGTCAGTAAGAAGATTTACTAAATTTGCTGTTGATAATGGAATAGTTAGCAGCTATATTCATGGTGGCGGAAGAATCGGAGTTTTAGTAGAACTTTCTTGCGATAAGGCTTCTGATGTTTTAGATGAAGTTGCTAAGGAAGTTTGTATGCAAATTGCTGCTGCAAACCCATTATTCTTAGGAAAAGATGATGTAGATACAGCATCTATGGAAAAAGAAAAAGAAATTTATAGAGTTCAAGCTTTAAATGAAGGAAAACCAGAAAACATAGTTGAAAAAATGGTTGTTGGAAGAATTCAAAAGTACTTCAAAGAAGTTTGTCTTTTAGAACAACTATGGGTTAAAGACAGCGATAAGACAATCACTAAATTCTTAGAAGAAAAATCCAAAGAGGTTGGTTCTCCAATTAAGGTAACTAGATTCGTAAGATACGAAAGAGGAGAAGGAATCGAAGTTGAAAAGGTAGATTTTGCTGAAGAAGTTGCAAGACAAATCGGTAAATAGTTGAAGCCTAAAGAGAACACTTTGTGTTCTCTTTTTTTAAAGCACAATCAAAAAATAGTATATAAGTAATGCTAGTTTATTATTTTTTCATGTGTTAAAAAAATAAAGCAAATATAATTTAAAAAAGGTTTTCAGATAATCCTTAAAATATTTAGGAGGTAATTATAAATGGCAGATTGTAAATACAAGAGAGTGATTCTAAAGCTTTCGGGAGAAGCATTAGCAGGAGTTAATGGATTTGGACTTGATTTTAAGGTGGCGAAAAGAATTGCCTTGGAAATCAAGGAATTAGTTGATATGGGTGTTGAAGTAGGAACAGTAGTTGGCGGCGGAAACATTTGGAGAGGCAGAAGCGGAGAAGGCATGGATAGAACTACTGCAGATTATATGGGGATGATGGCAACTTGTATAAATGCTTTAGCACTTCAGGATTCTTTAGAACAAGTCGGAGTTAAAACAAGAGTGCAAACTGCTATAGAGATGAAGGAAATTGCGGAACCATTCATAAGAAGAAGAGCGATGAGACATTTGGAAAAAGGAAGAGTTGTTATCTTTGCTGCAGGCACAGGAAATCCATATTTCTCAACTGATACAACTGCTGCACTTAGAGCTGCTGAAATTGAAGCAGATGTAATTCTTTTAGCTAAGAAGGTTGATGGAGTTTATGATAAAGATCCTCATAAGTATTCAGATGCAAAAAAATATGATACACTGTCATATATAGAAGTATTAGAGCAAGGATTACAAGTAATGGATTCTACAGCAACTTCATTATGTATGGATAATGAAATTCCAATCCTTGTATTTGGATTAGATGAACCAGGAAATATTAAAAAAGCTATGTATGGAGAAAACATAGGGACATTAGTTGCGACACAATCAAGAAAATAACAGGCCAGTATTCTCGTCTATTATTTTCTTTCATATGACTTAAAAAAGAAATAGGAGGAAAATCATGATTAAGGATATTATTCAAAATGCAGAAGAAAAAATGAAAAAAACAGTATCTGTATTAAAATCAGATTTATCAACAATGAAAGCTGGAAGAGCAAACCCAACAATGCTTGATAGAATTCAAGTTGAGTATTACGGAAGTATGTGCCCACTTAGCCAAGTAGCAAATGTTTCAGCTCCAGAGCCAAGAGTACTTATGATAACACCATGGGAAAGACCTATATTAAAAGATATAGAAAAAGCTATTTTAAAATCAGATTTAGGATTAAATCCTTCAAATGATGGTTCGATTATCAGATTAGTAATACCAGAATTAACAGAAGAAACTAGAAAGAATCTTGTTAAAAATGTAAAGAAAACAGGAGAAGAAGCTAAAGTAGCTGTAAGATCAATTAGAAAAACTGCTAATGATAAGATAAAAGCATTAAAGAAAGATGCTGATTTATCAGAAGATCAAATAAAAAAAGCTGAAGATGATGTTCAAAAGAAGACTGATGCAGTTGTAAAAGAAATAGATGCTATAATTGCTGCAAAGGAGAAAGAGGTCTTATCAGTTTAAGGCATATTATTTCATAAGCCTAAATTTTAAAACCTGCTAAAAAGCAGGTTTTTTCCTTAAAAGAAAAGATTTTGTGTGAATGCTTATTATATTTTTATATTTTATTTCTTGAAACTTTCTCTATAAGCATTTTGATTTAGTATTCATAGTATAATCTATAAGTAAGTACATAAATGAGAAATCAGTTTCAAATAATAATAAAAAGCTAAGCTTAATTCAGACGCAAAACATTTAGTTTATATAACTTATTAAAAATAATATCGCTTAATAAAGTTATTTTAATAAACTAGGGGGAGAAAATATGTTAAATATATTTAAATCAAAAAAACAAGAAAATAAAGAATTTGAGCTTGATATGAATAACATACCCAATCATATTGCCATAATAATGGATGGGAATGGGCGATGGGCTAAAGATCAAAATTTACCCAGAAGTATGGGACACAAAGCTGGAATGGAGAGTATTAGAAGAATACTAAAAGAAGCTACAAGACTTGGAGTTAAAAATTTAACTTTATATGCTTTCTCAACTGAAAATTGGGCTAGACCTAAAGATGAAGTTGGGGCAATAATGAAGCTTTTAGTTACTTATTTAAATAAAGAATTGAAAGAATGCCATGAGAATGGAGTTAAAATGAATCTTTTTGGAGATATGTCAAAATTACCTGAAGAGTGTCAGAAAGCATTAGGAAACGCAATAGAAACTACTAAGAATAATACAAAAATAAATTTGAATTTTGCTTTAAATTATGGCGGAAGAGATGAGATAGTCAGGGCAATAAAACTTATTAGTTCAGAGGTAAAAATCAATAAAATAAATGAAGAAGATATTAATGAAGCTTTAGTAGAGAAGTATTTATATACTAAAGGTATACCAGATCCAGATATAATTATCAGGCCATCTGGAGAGCAAAGGCTTAGTAATTTTCTATTATGGCAATGTGCTTATTCGGAATTTTGGTATGCGAATATAAATTGGCCTGATTTTAAAGAAGCGGATTTACAAAGAGCTATAGCGGATTATCAAAATAGAGATAGGCGTTTTGGAAAAGTTAAATAGGGGAGTGATTAGATTTTGAAATCTGATAATAGATATCTAGGTGCTGCAATGATTGCTCCATTTATCATATTTGTTTTTCTTGGAGGAATTTATCTTAAGGGTTTTATATTAGCAATATCTATAATGGCACTATGGGAATTTTATAATGCATTAAGAGAAAAAGAGTTAAAACCAATAAGAAGTGTAGGATATATTTTACTAATTATATATTATTTGTTAAATAATAATTTTGAATATATGATGTATATTATTGTAATTGCAACACTTATATTATTAATACTTCCGGTTATAAATCTGAAGTATACATTTGTAGATGTTTCGCTTACGGTGCTTGGATTTATATACTGCGGAATTTTATTTAGTTTTGTATATTTAATTAATGCAAAGTCAAAAGGCGAATTTTTAGTTTGGATTATATTTATTGGTTCATGGCTTTCAGATACAGCGGCATACTATTGTGGAAAAAACTTTGGAAAGCATAAGTTATCTCCTAAAGTTTCACCTAAGAAAACAATAGAAGGTTCACTGGGTGGACTTATAGGTGCAACTATTTTTACAGGAGTTTTTGGAATCATAATACAGCATTATACTAATATTATGCCAATATATAATTATTTCTTGATAGGTGCTCTATGTGGTTTGTTTGGGCAATTGGGAGATTTGGTTGCATCTTCAATAAAGAGATATGTGGGAATAAAAGACTATAGTAATTTAATTCCAGGCCATGGGGGAATATTAGATAGATTTGACAGTATAATATTTTCTGCAACTGTAGTTTTTTATTATTTAACGTTCATAATAAAAATTTAATCATTGGAGTAATTTGGAAATTAAACTTTATAATTAAATTATGAAGTTTAATTTTTTTTTCATAAGTATTTTTTATGTAAATTGAATAATAAGTTTTTAAGAGAAAATTGGAAGCATATATTATAAAGGAAGCAATGATTAAAAATTTAATGGGGTGAAAATTATTTTTAACACATATAAAAAGCTTTTCTCACTTTTGTTATCCCTTATATTAGTGATAATAATAACTTTTTTAATAAAATACTATTTTAGACCTTTTTTATCTATGATTATTATGACTATAATATGTACACCTATTTATAAAATTATGACAAAAGCTAAGATTCCCAATAAAATATCAGGTGCATTGAGTATAATAATTGTTAATATATCTATAGTTCTTGTTGGAATATATTTAGGCAGCGAGATATTTTACATATTTAAAAAGTTATATTCTGCAAACTTAGAATTAATAAATAAATCTATTAAGGATATCTCTATTACTTTAAATATAGATTTAGAAAATATTAAGATTGGTAGAAGTGTAATTTCTATAATTAATGATCAAAATATAAGAAAAGGAGCAGTAAGTACTGGAGATGGAATATTAGCATACTTTATAGGCAACATATGTACTTTTTTTATATTGGTAGATAAGCAAAAGATGTTAGAACTAATTTCAATGGTGTTTCCAAGAGAAATAATGACAAAATTTAAAGGTCAAAAGAGCAATTTCATTCAAATGATAGGAATTGAAGGAATGTTAATTTTAATCTCGACACTAGAAATAATAATTGGTTTTTTTGTGCTCAAGATTCCTAATTGCTTTATGCTTGGAGTAATTTGCGGATTATTGGATATTTTACCTTATGTAGGAACCATAATTGTATTTATTCCAATTATAATATACAATATTATAATGAAGAATTTTATCACTGCATTTGGGCTTGTTTGCTTATATGTTTTAGTGGAGATTGTTAGAGAAATATTAGAGGCTAAATTTTTAGGAAACAAATTAGATGTCCATCCTTTGGTTATATTATTATCAATATATGTTGGAGTTAAAGTATTTGGACTTCTAGGGATATTAGTCGGACCAATGTATAGCATTATAGCAAAAGAGATAATTTATAGCACAGACTAAGAATTTTATATCGAAAATTAGATTTACAACTTGTAATTCCTGTTATGTGTGAATTAGATAAAATGAATTAACCAGTTATGAGTTTAGGAAGAAAATCCTATGGATTTTCAAGAAATATATTTTAGAAATCTCCAAAAGGAGGTTTCATCCTTGAATCATAACTTATAATTCATAATTTATAATTTGTAAATGTGTGTAGTATAATCTGAAAATTACAAGTAATAAATCAAGTTTTTGATTTACTTGTCAGTAGTATAATGCTAGCTTTGGATTTGCTTTTAGGAGGAAAGAGAATGAAAAAAATTTCTATACTAGGAGGTACTGGTTCTATAGGAACTCAGGCTCTGGATGTAATTAGAAAGTCAAATGGCGAATTAAGATTAATAGGAGTGACAGCAAACACTTCTGTGGAAAAGATTATTAAAATAATAGAAGAATTTGAACCTTCATATGTAGCTATGATGGATTTTAAAAGTGCTCATGAAATAAAAGAGTATTGTAAGAAAAGTAATAGAACAATAGAAGTTTTAAATGGAATAAAAGGTCTTAATAAAATAGCTAGTTTAGAGGAAATTGATATAGTAGTGACATCTGTAGTTGGTATGATAGGTTTAGAACCTACAATTAAGGCTATAGAAGCTAAAAAGGATATTGGACTCGCAAATAAGGAAACATTGGTGGTTGCAGGAGAACTAGTGATGAAATCTGCAAAAGAAAATAATGTGAAGATATTTCCGGTAGATTCAGAGCATAGTGCTATATTTCAATCTTTAAGAGGGAATGATACTAATACTTTAAGAAAAATAATTTTAACTGCATCAGGAGGTCCTTTTAGAGGTAAAAAAACCGAAGAACTTCTAGATATAAGAGTTGAAGATGCATTGAAACATCCTAAATGGAATATGGGAAGAAAAATTTCCATAGATTCAGCAACTCTTATGAATAAAGGTCTTGAAGTTATAGAAGCGCATTGGCTTTTTAATTGTGATTATGATAATATACAAGTTGTAGTTCATCCACAAAGCGTTGTACATTCTATGGTTGAGTATACTGATGGAAGTATAATAGCACAACTTGGAGCTCAAGATATGCGATTACCGATTCAATATGCTTTAAATTATGAGAAAAGAAAAAAACTCATTGCAAATACCATAGATTTTTATGAAATATCAAAACTAACCTTTGAAAAACCAGATTTAGACACATTTAAGGCTTTAGATCTATCCTTTAAGGCTGGAAGGACAGGCGGTCTTATGCCAACTGTTCTAAATGGAGCTAATGAAGCTGCAGTAGAATTATTTTTAGATGAAAAAGTAAAATTTTTAGAAATTTCAAATATAATAGAAAAGTGTATGAAAATATTTAAAGGTGAAGTTAAAAAAGAGTTGAATTTAGAGAACATTATTGACTTAGATAAGAGAGTCAAAGAATATGTAATTAAAAATGCAGTACTTTAAGGAGGTAAGTTTTTTATATGTATATAATTTTGGCTATTTTAGCCTTCGGAGTTTTAATAATCGTACATGAACTTGGTCATTTTACTTTAGCAAAGTTAAATGGTGTAAGGGTTGAAGAGTTTTCAATTGGAATGGGACCAAAGATTTTATCCAAACAGGGAAAGGAAACAAAATATTCTTTGGGAATTTTTCCGGTTGGTGGATATGTAAAAATGATGGGAGAAGAAGAAGCAGTACAAGATGAAAGAAGTTTTTCTGCGAAACCTCCTTTAAGAAGAATCAGTATAATAATTGCTGGTGTCATTATGAATTACTTATTAGCAATAGCTATATTTACAGCCATAACATACAATTTTGGTTATAGTGCAACAACAACTAGTGAAATAGAAAGCGGTTCACCTGCATATGAAGCAGGAATGCTGCCAGGAGATAAGATATTAAAGGTTGGAAATTCTAGAATTTTTTCTTTTGATGATATCTTAACAGATATATACCTAACAAAGGGAGAAACAGTTGATTTTTTAGTTAATAGAAATGGTGAAAATAAGGAATTATTAGTAACACCAAGAACTAATGAAGATGGGCAATTGAAAATAGGTGCAAGTTTTGCACATGTAGATCAGCCAGGGGTTGGAACAAGTTTTAAGCAAAGCTTAAATCAAACAGCATCATTAGTATCTCAAACATTTAAAGGACTTAAAATGATATTTACAGGAAAAGCTAATCTTAAAACTGATGTGGGAGGACCGCTTACAATAGTAAAAATGTCTGCAGCAACAGCTAAAGCAGGAATTTGGAATTTAATTTATTTTGTAGGATTTTTAAGTGTTAACTTAGCAGTGTTTAATTTATTACCTTTCCCAGCATTAGATGGTGGATGGTGCGTAATATTATTAATAGAGTTCATAACTAGAAGAAAAGTTCCAGATAAAATAGTTGCAGGATTGAATTATATGGGTTTTGCAACGCTTATAGCGTTAATGATACTGGTAACGATAAAAGATATAGTGTTCCCGGTACAATTTTAAATAGTTAAGAGCTTCACACAGTTAAGAGTTATGAGTTTCGGAAGAAAAGCCTTAGGCTTTTCATAAAATAATATTTTTATTAGAAATCCCTGCAGGGATTTCATCATTGACTCTTAATTCATAACTTTTAACTCTTAACTGATTCAGTGTGTTAATTTAGAGAAAGTAAGAGGCGATACTTTAAATGGAGAGAAGAAAATCACTAAAAGTTAAAGTTGGAAATATATATGTTGGAGGAGATGCTCCAATTACAGTACAATCAATGACAACAACGCGTACTAAGAATATAGCGGAAACATTAAAGCAAATAGAAAAGCTGTATGATGCCGGTTGTGATATTGTAAGATGTGCAGTGCTAGATATGGAGGACGCAGAAAGTTTAGGTGAAATAACAAGAAGATCTCCTATTCCAGTGGTTGCGGATATACATTTTGATTATAGATTGGCATTAAAAGCTATAGAAAATGGTGTTTCGGCTCTTCGAATAAATCCAGGTAATATAGGCAGCGTGGATAGAATTAAGGCTGTAAAAGAAGCCTGCAGCAAGAAGCAGATTCCAATAAGAATTGGAGTTAATTCAGGATCTTTAGAAAAAGATATTTTAGAGAAATATGGACTACCAACAGCTGAAGGATTAGTTGAAAGCGCGTTAAGGCATGTGAAAATTTTAGAAGATTTAGATTTTCATGATATTGTAATATCAATAAAATCCTCAAATGTGCAGATGATGATAGAGTGCTATAGATTAATAGCAGAAAAATGTGATTATCCTCTTCATTTGGGAGTAACAGAGGCAGGAACAGTTCAAAAAGGAACAATTAAATCCAGCATAGGAATAGGAACACTTCTTTCAGAAGGTATAGGAGATACAATAAGAGTATCTCTCACTAGTGATCCAGTAAATGAAATAAAAGTTGGAAATGAAATTTTAAAAGCATTGGGCTTAAAGAAAAAAGGAATTGAGTTTATATCATGTCCTACTTGTGGAAGAACTCAGATTAATTTAATTAAAATTGCAGAAGAAGTTGAAAAGAGATTAGAAAATTGTAAAAAAGACATTAAGGTTGCGGTTATGGGGTGTGTCGTAAACGGCCCGGGAGAAGCTAGAGAATGTGATCTTGGAATTGCTGGTGGAATTGGAGAAGGAATAATTTTTAAAAAAGGTGAAATAATAAAGAAAGTAAAAGAAGAAAAATTGATAGATGCTCTTATGGAAGAAGTAGAAAAACTTTAAAGCATTTAACAATTCACAATTTACAGTTAAGGAAGAAAAGCCTACAGGCCTTTCAAAAATCAATTTTTTAGAAATTCCTATAAGGAATTTTATCCTTAACTCATAATTCTTAACTGAATTAAGCTTTTAGTAATTCAAATTCAAATGCCTGCTTCACAGAAATGTATAAGGTTGATTTTTGATTTGGATGCTTATGTATTAAAACGTAAAATTGACAATTATAGCTGCAATCTTTATAAGATTTTTGAGTTATGGTGAATAATTAAATTTGCAATATATTTAAAGAAATCGAGAGGATTTCAACCATAACTGTGAACTGTACATTGGAAACTATAAACTGATTTAAATTGTTTCTTGTAATATTAATTTGTTTATGTTATCATATAAGAAGATTAATTTCTAATAGCTAGAAAAAAGGAGTGGGAAAATTACCCGCTCTTTCTGTTTGTAACGCAACTAACTTAAGATAGTTGCGTTTTTGATTACAAATTTTAAAAATGCATAAGATATAGATAAATAAATATGGTTTACATGCTTGATGTCTATATTAATGTGGTTTTTTAAAAGATGAAAGTGAGGGTTAGAAAATGAAGAAAGACGTATTGATCGAGAAAATTGAAGAATTAGTAAGGCCTATTGTTTTAGAATTATCTTGTCAATTATATTACGTAGAATACGTAAAAGAAAATGGGGATTTTTATTTAAGAATATATATAGATAAAGAAGATGATAGAGTATCGCTTAATGATTGTGAAGCAGTTTCAAGAAGAGTCAGTGATGTATTAGATGCCGAGGATCCAATTAAAGAGGCATATTATCTGGAAGTTTCTTCACCAGGCTTAAATAGAGGTTTATATACAGAAGAACATTTCAAGAGATTTATAGGGCGAGAAGTGCTTGTTAAGCTTGCGAGTTCAATTAATGGGTCAAAAACTATAAAAGGAATATTAAAGGATGTCCTAGAAAATGAAATAGTAGTTGAAGGAGAAGTAGAAATTAATATTCCAAAAGATAAAATAAAAAGTTCAAATTTAGAAGGGGAAATATAACGAGGAGGGTATAAAAATGAATGAAGAGTTTGTAGGTGCTCTTAAAGAATTAGTTAAAGAAAAGGGAATCTCTGAAGATTTACTTTTTACAACTATTCAAGATGCGATGGTTGCAGCATATAAAAAAAATTATGCTAATGCTAATACAAATGCGCAAAATGTTAAAGTTAATATTGATAGAGAAACTGGGGAAATACATGTATATGCTCAAAAAACAGTAGTTGATGAGGTATATGACGATGTGACAGAAATTTCACTAGAGGAAGCAAAAGAAATAAATCCCAAAAGTGAAGTTGATGATATTATAAACTTAGAAGTAACTCCTAAGAATTTTGGTAGAGTTGCAGCTCAGCTTGCTAAACAAGTTGTTACGCAAAGAATCAAGGAAGCTGAGAGAAATATAATATATGATGACTACAAGGAAAAAGAATTTGATATAATTACCGGAACTATATTAAGAAAAGATAAAGGAATTGTCTTTGTTAATTTAGGAAAATTAGAAGGTATAATAGGCCCTAATGAGCAAATTCCTAATGAGGAATATAAATTTAATGAAAAGTTAAAATTATATATAGTTGAAGTTAAAAATGGAAGTAAAGGTCCTCAAATTCATGTTTCAAGAACACATCCAGGTTTAGTAAAAAGATTATTTGAACTTGAAGTTCCAGAAATCTTTGAAGGTGTGGTTGAAATAAAAAGTATATCAAGAGAAGCTGGCTCAAGAAGTAAAATAGCTGTACATTCTAATGATGAAGAAGTAGATCCAATGGGAGCATGTGTGGGACCAAAGGGAGTAAGAGTACAAAGCATAGTTAATGAACTAAAGAATGAAAAGATAGACATAATAAAGTGGAGCAAGGATCCAAAAGAATTCATAGCTAATTCTTTAAGTCCAGCAAAAGTCTTAAGCGTAGATGTTGATGAAGAAAGTAAATCAGCTAAGGTTGTTGTTGATGATAATCAGCTTTCACTTGCAATAGGTAAAGAAGGCCAAAATGTAAGACTTGCAGCTAAACTTACAAATTGGAAAATAGATATTAAGAGTAAAACTCAAAAAGAAGCGCAAGATGAAGAAGATGAAAGAATTTTAAACACTGAAGTAGAAATAGAAAATGAACAAACTACTGATTTCGATGTTTCAGATGATATTGAAGTTGATGAAGAAGCTTCAACTAAAGAAATAGAAGAATAAAGGGGTGCTTTTCATGAAGGTTAAGAAAGTTCCTTTAAGAATGTGCACAGGTTGCATGGAAATGAAACCAAAGAAAGAATTAATTAGAGTAGTAAAAACTCCAGAAGGTGAAGTCTGCGTTGACTTAACTGGTAAAAAATCAGGAAGAGGCGCATATGTTTGTAAGAACATTGAGTGTTTTGAAAAAGCATTTAAGACGAAGAGACTAAGTAGAAATCTAGAAATACCTATAAGTGAAGAAGTTTATGAAAAACTAAAGGAAGAAATTGGTAATGAGTAAGTTTTTTAATTTTTTGAGTATTGCAAAAAAGTCTGGAGCTTTACTTGAAGGATATAGTAAATGCGATGACTTAAGAAATAAAACTAAAATATATTTGTTTATAATGTCGGAAGACCTATCAAATGCATCTAGAAATAAATTTAAAAAACATTGTATAGAAAAAAAAATACCATATATTGAAGATTTCCAAAAAGAACAATTAGGAATTGCAATTGGACGTAATGAGATTATGATCCTAGGAATCTTGGATAAGAATATAGCAGATAAATTATTAATGCTATATGAGGAGGAAAAAATATATGAGTAGATAATAATACGGGGGTGACTGCATGTCAAAAATAAGAGTACATGAATTAGCAAAAGAATTAAACATAGAGTCAAAGGAATTAATAACTATATTAATGGAAGAATTTAATATAGAAGTAAAAAATCATATGAGTACAATTGAAGATGAAGATGCTGTATTAATTAAGGAATTATTAGCAGGAAGATCAGAAGAAAATTCAGCAGCGAAAACTGAAGGTACAAAGAGCATCGTAGATTTATATGAAGACGAATTAGCTGAACAACTTAACAACGTAAGCAAAAAAAAGAAAAAAACTAAAAAAGAAGAAGAAGCAGAGCTAAAAGCAGAAAAAGAAAAGAACATGGAAAATGCTCCAGTAATAGAAATAGGTGGAAGCATAACGGTTAAAGAATTAGCTGAAAAGTTAAATAAATCTTCAAATGATGTAATAAGAACACTGATTTTTTCTGGAGTTATGGCTGGAATAAATCAAGAAATAGATTTTGAAACAGCACAAAAAGTATGTACTGAATATGAAGTTATTGTTGAAAAGAAAGAAGAAATTCAAGAATTAGAAGTATTGGAAATAGAGGAAGACGATGAGGCAAACCTTCAAAAGAGACCTCCAATAGTAACTGTTATGGGTCATGTTGACCATGGTAAAACATCTTTACTTGATTCTATAAGAAAAGCAAAGGTTACAGATACTGAAGCAGGTGGTATAACTCAACACATAGGTGCGTATACTATTAAATTGAATGGAGAAGAGATAACATTCTTAGATACTCCTGGTCATGAAGCATTTACGGCAATGAGAGCTAGAGGAGCACAAATTACAGATGTTGTTATATTAGTTGTTGCAGCAGATGATGGAATAATGCCACAAACTAAAGAAGCTATAAATCACTGCAAGGCAGCTGGAGTACCTATGGTAGTTGCAATAAATAAAATTGATAAGCCAGGTGCAAATGTAGATAGAGTAAAACAGGAGCTAGCTGAACAAGGATTGCTTGCAGAAGATTGGGGTGGAGATACTATTTGTGAAGAAGTATCTGCAAAACAAAATCTAAATATTGATAAATTATTAGAAATGGTTCTTCTTACAGCAGAAATGCTTGAACTTAAAGCTAATAAAAATAGAAGAGCAGTAGGAACTGTAATTGAAGCTAAGCTTGATAAGGGTAGAGGAGCTGTTGCAAGTTTACTAGTTCAAAATGGAACATTAAGAGTAGGAGATTCAATTTTAGTTGGTTCTACATATGGTAGAATAAGAGCTATGTTTGATGACACTGGTAAAAAGATAAAATCTGCAGGTCCATCTATTCCAGTAGAAGTTTTAGGACTTTCAGAAGTTCCAGAAGCAGGGGACAGATTTAATCAAGTAAAAGATGAAAAAACTGCTAGAAATATGGCGGATAGCAGAAAAGATAAATTAAAAGCAGAAACTTTACTTGCAAATCATAGAGTTTCACTTGAAGATTTATATAGTCAAATTAAAGAAGGTAAAGTTAAAGAACTTGCTATTATAATAAAAGCAGATGTTCAAGGATCAGTTGAAGCTATTAAGGGTTCACTCGAAAAACTTTCTACTGATGATGTAAAAGTAAGAGTTATCCATGGCGGGGTTGGTGCTATAACTGAAACAGATATAACACTTGCAACAGCATCTAATGCAATAGTTATAGGATTTAATGTAAGACCTGATAATAATGCTGCTGCTCAAGCAGATAAAGAAGGTGTATATGTTAAAACTTATAGAATCATATATGATGCACTTGATGATGTTAAAGCAGCTATGATAGGAATGCTTGAACCAGAATATAAAGAAGTTATACTTGGAACAGCGGAAGTAAGAACAACCTACAAGATTTCAAATATTGGAACAATTGCGGGATGTTATGTACTTACTGGTAAACTTAAAAGAAACGCAGAAACAAGAGTTATAAGAGAAGGAATAGTAATTTTTGAATCTTCATTATCATCATTAAAGAGATTTAAAGATGATGCTAAAGAAGTAAATAGCGGATATGAATGTGGCTTAACTGTTGAAAAGTTTAATGACATTAAGGAAGGCGACATTGTTGAATGCTTTGAGATGGAGGCAATTAAGAGAAAAGAACTTTAAAGAGGTGAGAAACAGACATGGCAAATTATAGAGGTGGAAGAATTAACGAAGAATTTAAAAGAGAAATTAGTAGTTTAATTCAAAATGAAATTAAAGATCCAAGACTTACAGCTATGATTTCAGTTACAGATGTTAAAGTTACTAAAGATTTAAGATATGCAAAAGTCTACGTAAGCATATTTTCAAAAGATGATGAGGAAAAGAAAAGTAATCTTGAGGCATTAAGGAATGCTAGTGGTTTTATAAGAAAATCAGTAGGACAAAAAATTAATTTAAGACACACCCCAGAGATAATTATTGAATTAGATGATTCTATAAATTATGGAATGCACATGGATGAATTAATTCAAAGGATAAGTAAAGAGTAATGAATAGTCTTAGTGAAATAAAGGCTGAAATTTTAAAATCAAAAAGGATAGGATTATCGTTTCATACGTCTCCAGATGGAGATGCTATAGGAAGTACCTTAGCGCTATTAAATGCGCTAAGATATTTAGGAAAGGATTCTTACATTATATCAAGAGATGTTATTCCAGATAACCTCTCTTTCCTTTCTTTAGGGAATGAAATTGATGGAAATACATTAGAACCTAAAGAAAATACAAATTTAGTAATAATTCTAGATTGTGGCAATGTAGAGAGAATATCTGCAGATTTAAGTAATTATAAAGGAAAGATAATTAATATTGATCATCATATTTCAAATGATAATTACGGAGTGCTTAACTATGTAGATCCTACATCTTCTGCTACATGTGAAATATCATATTTATTAGTTCAAGAATTAGGTATTGATTTAAAGAATAAATCTGATATTAATATAGCCATAGGTAGTGCTGTTTATAGTGGAATTGTAACAGATACTGGATCTTTCAGACATTCTAATGTAACTAAGAGAACTCATGATATAGCAGCCAAGCTTATAGAAATTGGAATAGATAATAGTAAAATTCACAGCAGCCTTTTTGATAATAAGCCTTTTGAAAAAGTAAAATTAATGGGATGTGTTTTGTCTAATATAGAACTTGTTTTAAATAATAGAGTAGCAGTTCTTCAAGTTTCTAAAGAGCTATTAAATGAGCTTAATTTAGAAAAGGTTGATACTTCAGATATAATTAATGTTGGTCTTGGAATTAAAGGTGTAGAGGTATCAATGCTTTTGAAAGAATCAGATGAAGGAATTAAAGGAAGTTTGAGATCTAAAAATGATGTGGATGTAAGAAAAGTTGCGGAAGTATATGGCGGAGGCGGTCATGTTAAAGCAGCAGGATTAATACAAAAAGGTATAAGCTTAGAAAAAGCCAAGGAAAATTTGTTAAGTACTCTTAAAGATGAAATAGAGTAATGAAGAAAGATATAGGAACTTTGCTTATGAGTAATACGAGAAAAACTTCTAACATAAATGGAGTATTAAATATATTTAAAAATAAAGGAATGTCTTCTTTTGATGTAGTAAGAAAGATAAAATTTTTAGCTAATGAAAAAAAAGTTGGGCATACTGGTACATTAGATCCTGAAGCAACTGGAGTTTTGCCAGTATGTATTGGAAGGGCAACAAAGACTATTGATTATATAATGAATAGTAATAAAGGATACGAGGTTAAATTTTTGCTTGGAGTAAAGACAACTACATATGATCTTGAAGGAGAAGTAGTAGAAAGAAATGAAACAAGTCATATTACAGAAGAGGAAGTTTCAAAAGTTGTCCTATCTTTTATTGGAGAATATGATCAAGTTCCTCCAATGTATTCTGCACTTAAGAAAAATGGAGTAAGGTTATATGAGTTGGCTAGACAGGGAATAGAGATTGAAAGAGAAGCTAGAAAAGTCAACATATTTAATATATCTAACCTGAAAATTGATTTACCTTATGTATCTATGAAAGTAGCTTGCTCAAAAGGAACATATATAAGAAGCTTATGTTATGATATTGGTGAAAAGTTAAAGGTAGGGGCAGCTATGACTGAGTTAAATAGATATGAAACATCTGTTTTTGTACAAGAAAATAGTGTTAATATTGAAGATTTGACAAAGGAAAATATAAGTGATTATATAATAACAATTGAAGAAGCGCTCTTATCCTATCCTAAATTAACAGTGAGAAGCTCATTTACTAAGTTGTTAATAAATGGGGTCAAAGTATTCGACAAGAGACTGACAAATGAAAAAAGAGAAAAAAATGTTTTATATAGAGTTTATGATAGTGAAGATACCTTTATAGGTATTGGAAAACAGGATGATGAAGGCTTTAAAATTGAAAAATTATTAATTTAGGATAGGCATCCTTACAAGGATGTGTTTTGAGCATGATTTTAGGTACGATTAGAAAATAATTAATTTGAATTGACTAAATGTTATTTTTTAATGTGCTTTATTTAGGAGTAAAGAAATGATTATTATAGATAAAGGATTACAAGATGTTCAAAATTCTAATAATTATATAGCTCTTGGAAGTTTTGATGGACTTCATGTTGGGCATCTATCATTAATATATAAAGTAGTTGAGGTTGCCCAAAAGAATAGTGGTAAAAGCATGGTTTTCACCTTTAAAAATCATCCGAGAGCTTTTATAAATAAAGAAAATGCACCAAAACTATTAATGAGCAATGAAAGAAAAATTGAACTTTTAGAAAATAATAAAGTTGATATAGTATGTTTTAAAGAATTTAATGATGAATTTATGCAAATAACACCTAAGGAATTTATAGAATATCTAATATTTACTTATAATGCAAAAGGGTTTGTTGTAGGATTTAATTTCAAATTTGGATATAAGAACTTAGGAGACGTTGAGCTTTTAAGAGAATTACAAAATGAATATGGATATGAACTATGTGTTATGGAACCATGTACATATAAAAACGAAGTAATAAGCAGTACTAGAATAAGAAAGGCCTTAGAATCTGGAGAGGTTTCGGACGCTTATGAAATGCTCAGTATTCCGTATAGCTTAAGCGGAGAAGTCGTTCATGGAAGACAGATAGGGAGAACCATAGGCTTTCCTACGGCAAATTTAAAGTATGATGAAAAATTTGTTTTGCCTAAGATAGGTGTATATTATACCAATATAAAGGTAAATAATAATATATATAAAGGTATTACTTCAGTTGGAAAAAATCCTACAGTAGAAGGCAAAAGCTTAACAGTGGAGACATATATTTTAGACTTTAATGAAGATATATACGGGAAAGAAATAGAAGTTAGCTTTATAAGAAAAATCCGAGATGAAAAAAAATTTAATGGTTTAAAAGAGTTAAAAGAGCAACTCGAAAAGGATAAATCTTTCGCTAAAGCGCAATTGTTAAAATAATAAGCATATCTTTTGGTAATTATTTTTTCATATACCTAACAATGATAATTACATGTCGAGTTTAATAATATAGTTTACAATAATAGTTACTTTTGATATAATATCACATGGAACCTAATTCTAAGTTTTAAGGTGCCATCTTTTTACTTGGAACTAGGGGATAATTAATATAATACACGGAGGTGCACTTATAATGGATAAGGCAAAAAAATTAGAATTAATCAAAAAATTTGGAAGAAGTGAAGGGGATACTGGTTCTCCAGAAGTTCAAATAGCTTTACTTACTGAAAGAATTCAATCTTTAACTGAACACTTAAAAATTCACAAGAAAGATCATCACTCAAGAAGAGGATTATTAATGATGGTTGGTCAAAGAAGAGGTCTTTTAAACTATTTAAGCGATCAAGATATCGAAAGATACAGAACTTTAATCAAAGAATTAGGTTTAAGAAGATAATTTTTAGAGCGGAGTTTTCCGCTCTATTATTTTAAAATATATAGTATAAATTATAATAAAAGCATGAGAATTATAATAATCAGATGAACCTAAAGGGAGGTCATGAATTATGAATAATGTTCTAACGACTGAAATCGCTGGAAGAGAATTGAAAGTTGAGTTCGGAAAAGTAGGTATGTTATCAAATGCAGCAACATTTACTAGCTATGGTGACACAGTAATTTTAACAAATGTTAATGCATCACCAGAGCCAAGAGAA
This sequence comes from Bacillota bacterium, assembly GCA_023435985.1. Classification (GTDB taxonomy): domain Bacteria; phylum Bacillota; class Clostridia; order Clostridiales; family Clostridiaceae; genus Clostridium. Next base: position 37,514 of record JAEZKY010000088.1, read on the forward strand.
GGAATAGATTTCTTTCCATTAAGTGTTGAATATGAAGAAAGATTATATGCAGTAGGTAAAATACCAGGTGGATTCATTAAAAGAGAAGGAAGACCATCAGAAAAAGCAATATTAAATGGTAGAGCTGTTGATAGAACACTAAGGCCTCTATTTCCAAAGGGATACAGAAATGATGTTCAAGTTGTTACTACAGTTGTATCCGTTGAAAAAGATAACTTACCAGAAATCTTAGCCATTAACGCAGCGTCACTTGCATTATGCCTTTCAAGTATTCCATATACAATACCAGCTGCTGCAGTCCAGGTAGGGCTAATAGATGGCAAATTCGTTACAAATCCAAATACTGAAGGACGCGAAAAAAGTAGTCTTCACTTAACAGTATGTACTACAAAAGAAAAAGTAATGATGATTGAAGCTGGCGGACAGGAAATACCAGAGGATACAATGATAGATGCTATCAAATATGGTTTTAATGAGTGTCAAAAGATTATTGCATTTCAAGAAGAAGCTATGGCTAAGTTTGGAAAGAAAAAAGATGAACCAGTTTTATATACTGTAGATTCAGAAGTAGAAAAAGATGTTAAAGAATTTGCTCAAGATATGATTAAAGAAGCAATGCACATCATGGATAAAGATGAAAGAAATGCGGCAGTAGATGCAGTATATGAAAAAGTTAATGAGGAATTTGGTGAAAAATACGCTGAAAAATCAGGTGATATAAAAGAAGTTCTTTACACTATGCAGAAGAAAGTTGTAAGACACATGCTTCAAAAGGAAAAGAGAAGACCTGATGGAAGAGCTTTTGATGAGATTAGACCACTTGGGTGTGAGGTTGGAATATTACCAAGAACACACGGTACAGGATTATTCAGAAGAGGATTAACTCAGGTAATGACTGTTGCAACACTTGGATCTATAAGTGAAATTCAAATATTAGATGGAATAGATGAAGCACAATCAAAGAGATATATACATCATTATAATTTCCCTGGATATAGTGTTGGTGAAGTAAAACCATTAAGAGGACCAGGAAGAAGAGAAATTGGTCATGGAGCATTAGCAGAAAGAGCTCTTGAACCATTAATTCCTTCAGAAGAAGAATTCCCTTATACAATAAGATTAGTTTCAGAAGTTTTAAGTTCAAATGGATCAACTTCACAAGCATCAGTTTGTGGATCAACATTAGCTTTATTAGATGCAGGTGTACCAATTAAGAGACCAGCAGCTGGTATTGCAATGGGACTTATAACATCAGAGGATTTATCTGAAGAAACTATATTAACGGATATTCAAGGAATCGAAGATTTTTTTGGAGATATGGACTTTAAGGTAGCAGGAACAACAGAAGGTATAACATCAATTCAAGTTGATACTAAACTTCAAGGTTTCAGTTTCAACGTAGTTGAAAATGCTATAAGAGATGCAAGAAAAGCTAGACTTACTATAATTGATAAGATTAATGAATGTATATCTGCACCAAGAGCAGATGTGTCATTATATGCACCAAAGACTCAAACAATGAGTATAAATCCAGATAAAATAAGAGATGTAATTGGAGCTGGTGGCAAGGTTATAAATAAGATAATACAAGATACAGGTGTTAAGATTGATATTAAAGAAGATGGAACTGTATTTGTAAGTTCAACTGACCACGAAGGTGTTAATGCAGCTCTTAAGATAATAGAAGGTTTAACTAAAGAAGTTAAGTCTGGAGAAGTTTACTTAGGAAAAGTTACTAAGATAACTACATTTGGAGCGTTTGTTGAAATCTTACCAAGTAAAGAAGGATTAGTTCATATTTCTAAGTTAGCTAAGGAAAGAGTTAACAAAGTAGAAGATGTGGTATCTATTGGAGATGAAATTTTAGTTAAGGTTACAGAAATTGATAACCAAGGTAGAATAAATCTTTCAAGAAAAGATGCTTTAGTGGAACAAGAAAATAAAGAAGATAAATAAAGGGCAATTAATTGCCTTTTTTTTAATCAAGAAGGAGGGCAAGTACAAAAATGTATAACACATATACCCTTAAAAATGGTTTGAGAGTCGTAACTGAAAAAATAGAGCATTTAAAATCCATTAGTGTTGGAGTTATGGTACAAAATGGTTCTGGAAATGAAAACCCAGAAGTAAATGGAATTTCTCATTTTATTGAGCATATGTTCTTCAAAGGGACTGACAAACGAACTTCAAAACAAGTAATGGAGGACATAGAAAATGTAGGTGGACAAATTAATGCTTTTACAAGTAAGGAAGCTACTTGCTATTATATAAAAGCATTAAACACACATTTAGATTTATCATTAGACGTTTTATCTGATATAATATTAAACGCTAAATTTGATCCAGAGGAAATAGAGAAGGAAAAAGGCGTAGTAATTGAAGAAATAAATATGAGCGAGGATTCACCGGAAGATGTTTTAGATGATATTCATTCAAAAGCGATTTTTGGAGACACATCCTTAGGATATCCTATTTTAGGGACTATACCTTTAGTTAAATCATTTACTAGAGAAAAAATATTACAATTTATCAGTGAAAAATATACACCTTATAATTCTGTAATATCAGTATGTGGTAAGTTTGATGACAAGGAACTTGAAGACTTAATTAATAAATATTTTGGGGGATGGAAAAGCAAGCATCAATATAAACCTGAATATAATGAGGTAACAATACAAGTTAGTTCTTCATATGCCAAAAAGGAAATTGAGCAGCTTCATATTTCTTTAGGTTTAGAAGGATTGCCATACGGGGATGATAATAACTATTCCTTAGTGCTGCTTAATAATATATTTGGGGGTGGAGCTTCATCGATTCTCTTCCAAAAAGTTAGAGAAGAACTTGGATTATGTTATTCTATAGCATCATACCTGCAGCCGTTTCAAACAGTAGGAATTTTAAATATATATGCTGGCTTAAATAGAAATTATGGTGAAAAAGCTTTGGAAGTTATAGATAAAGAAATTGCATTGTTTAGTAAAAATGGAATAACAGAAAGACAACTTGAAATTAATAAGGAAAAAATTAAAGCTAATTACATTTTAGGTTTAGAAAGTACTAGTTCGAGAATGTTTTCTAATGCAAAGACATATCTCTTTAGAAATAAGATAAAGAGCCAAGAAGAAGTAATAAAAAAGATAGATGAGATAAATAAAGATAATATTCAATATGTTTTAGATAAATGTTTTAAAAAGGGAGTTTTAAATGCAGCTTATGTGGGGCAGGATGTAGAATACGAAAAATTAAACTCCATAATTTTAAAAAATTCTAAGGCTTATGATAATACTAAGTATAGTAGCAAACTGAACTTATAAGGCATATTAAGAAATAATAAGTTCCAATGCTGGTATAATTAATCTTAAGCTTTTTTAGAATAATCCATAATACTATTATTAATCGAAGCTATGATGTTTCTTTGGATAGGAGCTAATATACACCGCATTAGTAACTAATTTATTTCATTTCATATGCTTAAATATGTAATAATAAACCTCCTTTTATCATATTATTTTATGAGTATTGAAGGAGGTTTTTATTATGAGCGAAGAGAAAAAAGTTAAATATTTAAGTGATATAGAACGATATGAACTTATAAATATAAATGATGGAGAAAAGTATGATTACTTGCTAAACAATGATTTAATAATAGATGATGACGGCAATTTTAAATATTTAATAGTAAACTTAAATGGTGGAAAATTTAATATTTTCAGCAGTAAGGATTTCTTAGAAATTCCATGGAGCTGTGTAAAGAAAATTGGCGCTAGAACCATTATATTAGATGCAGACGATGAAGTAATTAAAAAAGTTAAGCTGTAAATTAGGAGGAAATTCAATGAAAATAGTTGTACAGAAATTTGGAGGAACTTCAGTATCAACTGAAGAAAGTAGACAAAAAGTTATTGAGAAAGTTAAAAGTGCCATTAAAGATGGGTATAGCCCAGTTTTAGTTGTATCAGCAATGGGTAGAAAAGGTCAGCCCTATGCTACTGATACATTGCTATCATTAATAGAGGATAAATTTAAAAACACAAATAAGTTAGCTCAGGATTTACTTATGTGCTGTGGAGAAACTATAAGTTCTGTAGTTATGAGTAATGATTTATATAGTGCTGGAATTGATGCAATGCCTCTTACCGGTGGACAAGCAGGAATACTAACTGATAATAACTTTACAGATGCTGCTTGCATTGAAGTTAAGCCTAAGAAAATTTTAGAATTGGTATCACAAGGTAGAGTGCCAGTTGTAACAGGATTTCAAGGGATTACAGAAAATGGCTATGTGACTACACTAGGCAGAGGGGGAAGTGATACGACAGCTTCTATTTTAGGAGTCGCCCTTAAGGCCTCTGCTATAGAGATATATACTGATGTAGATGGAATTATGACAGCTGATCCAAGGGTGGTTGAAAATGCTAATTTAATAGATGTTATAAGTTACAATGAGGTATTTCAATTGGCAGATAAAGGAGCAACTGTAATCCATCCAAAAGCCGTAGAGGTAGCTATGGAAGGTAATATTCCTATATTAATTAAAAATACCATGAGCAACTCTAAAGGAACCTTGATTAATAATTTTGGTGATAAAGGCAATGATAAGATAATGACAGGTATAACCAGCCAGAAAAATAGGATTCAGGTTTCTATTAAAGCTTCCGATAATGAAGGAAATATTAAATATAAGAATGTATTAGATTTGGTAGCAGCAAACAAGATAAGTTTAGATTTGATAAATATATTTCCTAAAGAACAAATTTTCACTATAAATGAAAAGGATAAAGATATTTTGGAAGAAATTTTAAACAATGTAAGTCTAAAATATAGCTTAATTGAGAATTGTAGTAAAATAGCGGTTATTGGATCCAGAATGAAGGGAATACCTGGAGTAATGGCTAAAATTATAAATGCTCTAAATGATAACAATATAGAAGTATTGCAGACAGCTGATTCACATATGACAATATGGTGTTTAGTTCACTCTAAGAATGAAAAAGAAGCAATAAATGTTTTACATAGGACTTTTAAACTTTAAGATATAATGATAATCAGATTTATGACTTGTAATTTATGTTATATGTAAAATGAAATACTTAACTAATTATGAGTTGTAATTCATAACTCGTAACTGATTAACTTAATCGTGGTTTAAATAATTTATTTGAATGCAATAGTTAATCTTTAAATATGTATTTATATATGAATAAAATGCCTCCTAATGTACAAAATAAAAAAAGTACAATATAGGAGGAATCATAATATGACTAATAATCTTTTAAATAATGATAGTACAGATAAAGATGAAAATAAATCAGAGGCAAAAGATAAGATAGAAGATGTAAAGGAACTTGGAAACACAACTTTAGCAGCTCCCAATAAGAGAATACAGGTTTTATCTATAATAGGGCAAATAGAAGGGCATTCGGTGCTTCCGCCTCAAACAAAAGCTACAAAATATGAACATATTAT
>JAEZKY010000147.1 GCA_023435985.1 Bacillota bacterium
GTTGAAAATAATATGCCTCTCAGTATTGACGATATGGTCAAATATGGAGATATGATGATTAACAAATTAGATATAAATGATAATTAGAGTTCTATAATACTACTAAGCAGCTTTTTCAATGTAATTAAAATCTACTTTTTATACTAGTTAGAAATACATATTTGAATTTATCTAACACAAGATTTTCTTTAGATGATCACAAACTAAAGTAACCCACAAAAATCTAAATTTTAGATTTTTGTGGGTCCTATGGTGGATTCGAAGTATACCTTCAAAATACATTAATTAAATTTTATCTTAATTTTAACAATTAAATATACTATACATTGGCCTATTTAAATTTGTAATTATATTATAAAAGCCTAAAATGCTTAGCGATAGCATTTTAGGGCTAATTTAAAATAAATGAGTTTATTTTATTTAATAGTTCATAACTCTTAATAATTTATATTCTAAACCTTTGTACCAGTTCATCTAAATTTTGAGCTAACTCAGCTTGATTTTGAGTAGAGTTAGTAACTTCAGTTACTGCTTTTGTAATTTCACTAATACTAGCTAATACTTCTTCTGAACTAGCGGCTGAATCTGCAGCTGTAGCTGAAACACCTTCAAACGCCTTATTCACCTGCATTACTGTCTCATTCATTTGTTTAGCAGTATTAAATATATCAATAGCCATATCGCTTACAAATTTTGCATCTTTCTCATATTGTATACCAGTATCTAATAACAAAGTGTAACTTGGCTTCACGTTATTTACCATATAATCTAATATGTCTTGTCCACTAGAAGATAATTCATCAAATGCAGTTCTTACTTGAGTAACCATGTTTTGAATTTGGGTTACAGCTTCTGAAGATTGTTCAGCTAATTGTCTAACTTCTTCAGCAACTACAGCAAAGCCTTTTCCTTGCTCTCCAGCTCTTGCAGCCTCTATGGCAGCATTTAATGCAAGAAGATTTGTTTGTTCAGATATACTGCCAATAGACTCTGCCATCAGTTTAACTTCTTCAACAACCTTCCCAGCTTCAATAGCTTTTATAATATTAAGTCTTTTTTCTTCATAAATTTCATTATTTTGTTTTATGTTCTCTGTAGCTTTTTCTTTTATTTCAATAGCTCTTTTATTTATATCATTACCAGATATTTTAGATTCTTCAGCCTTGTGCTCTAAGTTACTTGTATTCATTGCTATTTCATCCATGGAGGCTTGAACTTCTTGTGTAGTAGCACTTAAGTCTTGAGCTCCTTTAGCAATTGTTTCCGTAGCTTCACTAGAAGATTGCATCATTGATGATATTTCTTCAGTAGTAGCTGATAAATTTCCACTAGCTGAATTTATCTTTTCTACACTGTTAAATATTTGTGATATAAGCTCTTTTATATTTTCAGCTGCCTTATTTAGAGCCTTAGAAAGTCTTCCGATTTCATCTTGACTGTCTAATTTTATTTCTTGAGTTAAATCTCCATCTCCAATGGCTTCAGCAAAATTTAGAACCTTATTTAAATTTCTAGCTATAAAAATTGAGATCAATGTTCCAAGTGCTATAGCAAGTACTAATCCTAAAACTATAACAAATATTATTATATATAAAGATGAAATATATGTATTGGCATCCTGCTTGTATGAATTGGATGCTTTATCATCATTCGCTTGAATTAAGGTATCTAAGCCTTTAAATAAATTAGCTCTGGATGTAGATATTTCAGTAAATCTAGTTTTAGATTTTTCAAAGTCTTGTGCATCTGCTAACTTTATAACATCACTATAGATAGTTCTAAAATCACTTAAATTGCTTTTTATATCGCTAAAAGTAGTTTTTTGATCTTCAGTCAACAAGTTTTTTTCATAATCATTAAGTATTGTGTCTGTATCCGCAGCATAGTCTTGAATTTCTTTTTCTAATCCAGGATTTTGATTTTCCTTATTTCCTTGATTTGAAATTTTCAATAAATCATATCTTATTTCTAGAGTATCTTGCTTAACTTTATTAATTTTCTGAATGGATAAGAGATTCTGATTATACATATCCTGAGCATTGTTCTTCAGAATCTGCATATTTCTTATTCCAATCACGCCAACCAATACTATAAGCAAAGCTACAATAATAAAAGCTGGTATTAATTTTTTAGATATTTTTAAATTTTTAAACCAATTCAAAATAATTCCTCCCTAAAATTCTAATCATATGTAATTAAGTATATATACCATAAAAGTATTTTAACAGAAAAACTAACAATTAAATAGTTTTTTAATCATTTTATAACAAAATTAGATAACTTTATTATAATTAGCAAAGAAATTTATTACTTATTTAATAGTTAATTCCTCTTCCTAAGTCAGAATAATTATGTTACGGAAATGTTTCACCGGTTCATTTAGCCATCTGTAAATTAAAATAATATATCTCAATAATTAAATCACATTGAAAAATGTACAAAATTACCAGGTACATAATATAAAAATTTAATTTTAATATACATTATTTTGGGTATAATTAAGAATTTTTGTCAAAATATATGATATAATATTGAGAAAAACTTGTAAATAAATTATACATTTATAACTTTATGTTAGGGGTGATGAATGCACAATAGACTAGATTTATTATATTTTTGCATAAGAACACTATTTTTTTAAGGAGTGGATATTAATGAAATGGCTTAATAACTTAAAACTGATTCCAAAACTAGTGTCAGCATTCATTTTGATTGTAATTTTCACAGGTATTGTTGGATATATTGGAATCAATAACATGACTATTGAGGACAAAAGCCGCGATAGCATTTATCATGTTGGTTTTCTAGGTAATAATGCTCTTAATAATCTTAAGTTAAATTCAATTCAATCAGAACGAGATGTATTATTAATTCTTGATCCAAATAATAAAACTGATTTACAAAAAAACAAAGCTGACATTGCAAGTTTAGAAACTAAAAATGATGAACTTATTATGACATACAAGACTATGGCTACTGATTTGGATAGTCTACAATTTATAGAGTTTCAAAAATTATTTACAGAAAATCGTGTTCTTAAAGATGATTTAATTAAACAAGTTGATGAGGATAACTATGCCAATGCAAATGAAATTTATTTAAGTTATTCTAAAAGTTCAACTGATATGCTTACAATTTTAAATCAAGATATAAAATTAATTACAGATATGACTGACTCTGATTTCGATAGTAGTGATTCCGCCTATGCCAACTCATTATTTCAAATTAATATAATAATTATTTTGGGGTTAATTACTGCTATTATATTGGGTTTAACAATTAGTATTGGGATTTCAAGACAAATAAAGAAGGTTTTAATTGTAGCCGATTCACTTTCCAAAAACGATTTGTCAAAAACCGTTCTTATTGATAATAAGAGTGAAATTGGAACTTTAGCAAAAGCGATAAACAAAGCTGTAATAAACTTAAGAACATTAATAGGTGAAATATCAGAAGGTGCTGCTAGTATTAGTGCTACCAGTGAAGAACTATCTGCTACAACAGAAGAAATATCATCAAAAATGGAGATTGTCAACGAATCAGTAAGACAAGTATCATTAGGTGCTGAGCAGTTAAGCTCCACAACGGAAGAAGTAAATGCGACTACGGAAGATATTGCAAATAATATAGATGATGTTAGTATAAGAGCAAATAATGGTACAAAAATTGCAATGGAAATAGAAGTAAAAGCAAAACAAGTTAAAGAAGGTGCCGAAAATAGCTTCAATACATCAAAAAAATTATATTTAGAAAAAGAAGAAAGTATATTAAAATCAATTGAGGATGGCAAGATTGTTAATGAAGTTAAGATAATGGCAGATGAAATAGAAGACATAGCAAGTCAAACAAACCTTCTTGCACTTAACGCATCTATTGAAGCAGCAAGAGCTGGAGAACAAGGTAAGGGCTTTGCTGTTGTTGCTGATGAAGTTAGAAAATTAGCTGAAGCATCATCTACTACAGCTCAAAGTATTCAAACATTAACTGGCAAAGTTCAGCAATCATTCCAAAATCTTTCCCAAAATGCTCAAGATGTATTAAGCTTTATAGATAATAAGGTTACCCCTGATTATGAATTGTTTGTAGCTACAGGAAAACAATATGGTGAGGATTCTGTAGAATTTAATAAAATGTCTATAAATATTGGAGCTTCAATGAATATAATAAATGAAACTGTATCAGAGATTAAAAAAGCAATTGAAAATGTATCAGCTACAGCTGAGGAATCTGCTGCTAGCTCACAAGAAATATCAGTAAGTGTTAATGAGTCTGTTATGGCAATTAAAGAAATAACAAAAGCTTCACAAAGTCAAGCCATATTAGCAGAAAAATTAAATAACATGGTGCAAAGATTTAAATTGTAAAGTAACAAGTCCATCTAGCAGTGTATTTTCCACCTACAGAATGCCATGATAGATAATCTATAATGGCACTTCACCTACTTGCCTGACGAAAAATATACACATTGGAAGGAAGCAGCTATACCCCATATAAAGAACATCCAATGCTAGCTTTGGACTTGTTATTTTATTTCATATAACTTAATCTAAAATTTCTATAGAATCTCCTTCTCTAATCACTCCGCCTTGTATTATTCTTGTGAAGATTCCTTCTGTTGGCATAATACACGTACCAACTTGATTTTTTATAGCACAACCTTTATGGCATTCCTTTCCTATCTGTGTCACTTCCTGAATTGTTTCTCCTATTTTTAATCTTGTCCCAACAGGCAATTCATAAAGAACAATACCTTCAGTTGTTATATTTTCTGCAAATTTTCCAGCTTCTAAGCCATCTACTCCCATTTTAATCATTTTATCTATGCTTTCTTGGGATAATAAACTTACCTGTCTATGCCATTTTCCAGCATGAGCATCATCTTTTAAACCATGCTCTTCTATAAAAATTCCTTCCTTCATAGGTGTTTTTATAACACCTTTTTTTTCACTAATATTTATTGATAATACTTTAGCCATAATTTTATCTAAATCTCCCTTATGTATTCTCCGCTTTTTCCACCGGTTTTCTTTATTAATCGAACATTTTCTATTACCATATCCCTATCAACAGCTTTGCACATATCATATATAGTAAGAGCTGCAGTTGTTACGGCCGTTAATGCTTCCATTTCAACACCTGTTTTTCCAACCGTTGAAACTGTTGCTTCAATTTCTATTTCTTCTTCTCCTATATTAAAATTTATATCAGATCCTGTTATAAAAATATTATGGCACATAGGAATTAAATCCGAGGTTTTTTTTACGCCCATTATTCCGCCAATTTGAGCCACTGATAAAACATCACCTTTTTTAATAAGCCCATCTTTTATCAAATCTACAG
>JAEZKY010000183.1 GCA_023435985.1 Bacillota bacterium
GTTATAATGGCGTTCCTTCCATGGCAATAGTGGACAATCTCGTGCCTTTTATCGGTGGGGAAGAAGAGAAAATGGAATCTGAAACTCTCCATTTACTGGGTGAATTTGATGGAGAATCTGTAGTCCCCGCGCCATTTGGATTAAGTGCTTCATGCCATAGGGTTTCTGTTGTTGATGGGCATACAGAAGCTGTTTTCATTGAAATGGAAGATGAGTTAGAGATTGAAGATGTGAAAAAGTCGTTGAGTACTTTTAAAGGTCTTCCTCAAAAGTTAGATCTTCACTCTGCACCAAAAAACCCTGTTGTAATCAGAGAAGAGGAAAACAGACCGCAGCCAAGAATGGATCGAAATGCGGGTAATGGTATGGCTGTAACTGTTGGAAGAATTAGAAAAGATGCCGCATTTGATAACAGTCTTAGATATGTGTTGGTTGGGCATAACACTATAAGGGGTGCTGCTGGCGCTTCTATTTTGAATGCTGAACTTATTTCTGAGATAATGTGATTTATCTAGAAACAAGCTTTTGAGGCATTCATAGTATATCAAAACCACTTTTTTTCTTTTATTTTGTTGAAAAATATTATGTTATGTAACTATTTTTCAGTACATGAATTGATCAACTTATTCATTAGATATATACAAAATAAAATTTAATAGAGTTAAAATATTTTTAAAATATAAAAATTTCTAAAGGTTAATGGAACTGAAATATAAATTATTGCTTGTAGATTTACTTAAAATACATAATTCATTACTATTTATACAATATTGTTTTATTTTTTATAATATTATTTTAATCTCCATTGGTATTTACGTCTTAAATTAGTAAGGTGAACGTATTAATAAAATTAGGTAAATTTATATATTCTATTTTATAAATAGAGTATAGAATCACGATGAATATATATTAATTTAATAAGATGTGCATATATTCACAAAAATGCACATATATTTGCTTGGTATGTGCTGAAAATATAATCCTGTTAATATTAGATTAAATGAGATGTTTGTATGAAAGAACTGTTGAAGATATTCTTTGTATTATTTTTTATTTCTCTGATAACTTTTAGCACTATTAATGTCTTTGCAGAAGACTTGAATAATTCTAATCAGACTAATATTACTAATATTACTAATAGTACAAATAGCACTAATAGTACCAACAGTACTAATAAAACCGTAACAAAGAATGCAGTAGTTCAATCTATGGCAGCTACAGGCCTTACAGTGACTCCTAATACTATCAATTTTGGAAGTTTACCTGCTGATGGTAAAGAATATCCTTTTAATGGTGCAATAACAGTTCAAGTAAGTGCAGCAGGGTTATGGGTATTAACTCCGGGTAATTTAACTATTAGATCTGATGATTTTAGAAAATCGACTGATACTTCAAAGGTTATTTCAGTAAATAATTTTAAATATGATTGTTCAGGGGATGCAGTTCTTACTAAAAGATCATTTACAACTAATAATGCGTTAATAGGCAATATTTATCCATTTCTATATCAGGAGTATTCTTATACGTTACATTATTATTTAACAATACCTTTAGGCACTGATCCCGGAAATTATACTACAACAGTTTATTATACTGCTAATTAATTTTAAATTAAATTAATTATAAAGAAAGTTATTTTCATTTTAATAATAAAAAGTGGTTTTGTTTTAAATCAAGTTATATATTATAGGCTTTCTAGAAATCACCTGAAATTTATTGAGATATCTGTTAAATTTAATATAATTATTAATATTCCACCAAAAAAATTTCTTTTTTATTATAAGTTTTCTACATAACCAAAATTTATTATTAAAATAATATTTTTAATTATTAAATATTAAAAATTAATGCTATTTGTATTAAAACAAACTACTTAAAATGAATGATTAAATAAGGATATGAATTACTTTTTCATTAAAAAATGCCATATATGTTTATACTATGCAATTTTTAATTGATTTAACCTTTTTATACGTTAATTAGTATATATTAAATTCTAGAAAATCACTGTGATGTTATAAAACTATTAGTTATTTATGATTTATTGGATTTGTGGATATATGCAGAGTTATTATTCTATTTTGATCTTAATGTGGCTATTTTCACAAACTCATCAATAAATCATAACTAATTATTAGATATTTAAATTGTAATTAATGTAAATTTAGATGGTATTATCAATAAAAGAAAGTTAACCTACTATTAAAATATTAAAAAATGTAATTCTGATGACATATTCATGTATATAAAGAGTAATATCTGCGTAATCAAAAAGTAGGTAATGATGTTATTCACAAATTAATTTTGCCATTTCTCAACAATCTTTATATATGATGGTTTAATAAATATCCACCAACGGTAATAAAACAATGTCTTTAGAACCGAATTCAATTTCGCATTTAAATAAATGGGTGAATAAAATGATAAATAAAAATAATATGATGGGAATAATAGCTCTAGTATTTATGGTATTAATTAGTGCAGTCCCAACTTTTGCAGCACCTCTTTCCTCAACTCAGACTGTAAATGTAAGTGTTCAGCAAACTATTGCAATCTCAGCACAGTGGAATAATGGTGGAAACAATTCTACAATAACTCTTGGCCCTCTCGCTGCTGATGGTCTAGTAAACACGTTCAGCGGTAAGGAAAGTGTTTCTTCTGCTTCTAATGATTACATAGATGTATGGACTAAATTAGCTACTCCAACTTTTACAGGTGCGGGTACAAATCCTGGTGCAAATCCTTTTGCTGCATCATGTTTCCAATTCTCAGGTATGAATGTTACAGCTGCAACACCATACTCAAACGCTAACTCCTACCAGATAATAGGAAACAATACTGGAAAAGTAGTGTCAATGGGCAGTACTATTGATTATCCAGTTACTTTTTACCTAACCATACCAATTGGAACAGGTGCAGGTAACTATAGTAATACAGTTTACTTCTCAGCAATAGCACATAATGGTGGCACACCACCATCCGGAGCACCATATCCATAGAAATAAATGAAAATTTATTTTTTCTAATTTTTTTGACTTTTTTATTATTTTTAAATCATTGATTATGCATTTATAAAAATATATATGCTTTAAATCCTAATTTAGATAAGAATAGATCAATATAATCTAAATTTTTTTATAGAGAGGCGTTTTATGGATTCAAAAAGATTTTCAAGAATTTTTCCAATTATCATAATATTTCTCATGGTTTTAAGTTTGATAGGTTCAGCATCAGCAACAGGTATTCTTGCATCCCCTGGAGGATTCCAGGTTAAATTCACTGGAGGTCCTACAACTTATACTGGCCATGTAACAGTTGAAAATACAGGGGATAATGCGGTAAATATCATAATCAAAACAAAAAGGATGCAAAAAGATGATGTTAATCTCCTTTTTTCAGACACAGGAATTGCGACATGGATAACTGTTAATCCGTCTAATTTCACATTAGCGCCAAAGCAGGGTAAAAATGTCGCTTTTACAGTGAATGTACCTTCAAATATTAATTATTATGATGCAGTTGGTGCATTGATTATAGATGGTTTTCCAGTGAAGTCCCAAAATGGATCAAACAATTCAAATTCCCCATCTATAAACGTGCAGCAGGTTCCTGAACTAATAGTTCCAGTAGTTGTCGGTCTTCCAGGTCCGATTATTGAATCGCTACAACTTTTAAATCATACTGCACCTACAGTTCTTTTATCATTTATGCCTGGTGACTTTAGCTATCTGGTAAACAATAATGGGACAGTATATGCCAATATGACTGGAAATATACAGATAAATGGATTGTTAAGTAAGCACACTGTACCTATACAAGAAGGAGTCTATCCTGGAGATAATTATACTATTGCAACCAGCTGGACACCAGATTTTCTTGATTTTGGGTTATACAATGCAAAAACAACTATAAATTATGGAAGATACCATCAAATACAAACTCTTCAAACCAATGATACAGTTCTTGTAATTCCAGTATGGTTAATTATTATAATACTTCTGGCTGTTGCAGTCTGGATCATCAGGAAAAAAGATATTCATTCCCCAATTAACATTAAAATAGAAAGGAAAAAATAATTCACTCGAAAATTCTATGATTTTCGAGGGTTTTTCCTTAACTATTCTGTTTTTTTTTTTAAAATTTGAATCAGCTTTAAATCATATAAAAATCAATAGATATTCAGTAAGCCCTTATTTTAATGATTAGTAGAGGATATATATGTTAGACGGACTAATTGCATCATTAAATCAAATAGACATCATGATTTTTTATTTAATTAATATAAACCTGCAGAACCCTGTTTTTGATGTTGTAATGCCTTTAATATCAAGTATTGGATATTTTAGCATTTGGATTCTTGTGTGTGTTTTGTTATTTATATTTGGAGGGAAAAAAGGAAGAAATGTTGCGTTAGTTTGTATAGTTGCACTGGTATTTGGATATTTTTTGACCGAAATTTTAAAAGATATTGTTGTAAGGCCAAGGCCTTATGCTATGCTTGAAGGGGTGCGAGTTCTAGCATATATTGATGGTTCTTCATGGCCTTCAGGGCATACAGTTGCTTCTTTTATAGGGGCTATTATAATTGGTAAAAGTTACAGCGTTAATATTAAAGGTAAAAACTGTAAATTAATCTATCCTCTGTTGATATTTGCATTTCTGGTTGGGTTTTCAAGGATTTACAATGGAGTTCATTATCCTTTTGACGTGATTTCAGGTGCTTTAATTGGTATCTTTTGTGCTTTGTTAATTCTAAGGGTTGAGAACGATATAATAAAGCTTAATGAAAAGTTAGCGTATATTAAGTAAAACATTAAACTTAAAAATAAGTACAACATAAATTATACATGATAAAATGCCATTACTGAAAGATAACGAAAGGGAACAGTTGAGACAACTGGTTAAGGCTTGCCTTCTTGAAA
>JAEZKY010000251.1 GCA_023435985.1 Bacillota bacterium
GAAAGGTGTGTCCCTGTTTTAGTTGCCATTCCTAAATAAGTCAGGGTAACGGTTTGCTCTCCGCTTGCATCCGTTCCAAGGGATGGAGTGCTATTATAATCATCATTACAGGTTACATCTTCCGTGGTTCCAGTGGCATAAGTAACGGTCGCTGTCTTATCTATGGTATCTCCATAAAAGACCTCCTGTACAGGCGCCTTTACTACGATACCTGTAACATAATTTTTTACCGTAACATTTGTCGTTGTGGAAAGAGGATTACCGTTTGTATCATTCATCCCGCTATAGGTCATGGTAACAGTTTGTAAACCGCTTGCATTTTTCCCAATGTTGGGGTTTGGATTATAATTATTAGTACAAGCTACCGTATCTGTCGCACCAGTCGCATATGTAAGAACCGCATCGGTATTAATGCTATCACCGTAATATACAGTCTGGTTGGGCTGAACAGGTGTAAGGGCAGAAGCAAAATTGTTTACTGTTACGGTCTTATTGACACTTAGGAACGTACCATCTGATTTAGACATACCGTTGTATGTCAGGGTAACAGACTGTACACCACTTGCATTTTTACCAATACTAGGGTTTGGATTAAAATTACTTGTACAGGTGACTAATTGTGTTGCACTAGTAGCATAAGTAGCTGTAGCCTTTAAATCAATTCCATTTCCATATTTAACTGTTTCGGTCGGTATATTTGCTGTTAAATTCGTTACATAGTTCTTAACAGTTATATTACTGGTGGTTGCTAAGTACGCACCACTGTAATTTTTCATACCATTGTATGCAAGAGAAACGGTCTGTACTCCACTAGCAGTAGTACCCAAGGCAGGAGTAGCATTAAAGCCTATAACGGCTGCCTGTTTTCCTTCAACTGTTCCAGTAGCATAAGTTACGTTAACAAACATATTAGGTGCAATTCCATAATATGTATCTGTATTTCCTGACTGGGGAGCAATGCTACTTACGTAGTTTTGAACCGTTACATTTACAGTACAAGATTTTCCTCCATAGGTAAGAGTGCCAGTTTGTGCAGTTGATGCATTATTTCCTAACCCCGTAGGTTGGCTGTAATTTGCCACCGCTGTTTGTTCTGTTACGGAACCGTCCGACCACGTTACATTTACAGTAGTATCAATAAAGTCACCGTATTTTACAGTTTGATTGGGATATTTTGCGTTTACCGCAGTTATATAACTATTCACTCCTTGATTCCCGTTTGAGCCATAAGGACACGTTGTATATTGTATTAAACAATCTCCGTAAGTAGGCTTATAACTAGTATTATATTTTCCAATTATTGTGCTTAAAGTTGTTGATTGAAAAGTATAAACATTTGACCCTACAAGATTTACACAATCATAAGCTCCAAAAGAACTTACTGTCCCTGGCGTAATATTATATAGTGCAGAAATTTTCCAAAATATGTCCCATGTCTGTGGAAATTGATTTCCAAAATATGATGCCATGGTGTTTGTATCAATTGTTGTTCCGTCCCCATCAGAACCATAATCTACAATGGACATGTAATGATAATATCTTGCAAAGTCTTGAACTCCATAGCCGACCATAACACGGTCTTCGTGTCCACTTCCGGTAGAAACCCATCCCTCTTCACTATCATAAGCTGCAGTTCTAAATAATATTTGCCCGCAATCTTTACTGATTACTAATTTTACATAACCTCCTATGTGATATGTAGTATCATACCCATATCCACTAGGTCCGACGAAAGTCCAATTATCTGGGACTAAAAGTGTAAAAACATCCCCTGTTGAAGCGGCTTCTGTTTTTAATGATACAAATGATTTTATTGCTGATAGAAAACCATTTTCTATACTACTGGTTTCAGTTGTCTGTTCAACTTCAACCTCTACTCCCTTATCATTAAGATTTTCTATTATATCATTTTTAGACACAGCGTCACCCATATTTGGTGTTTCAGTCATAGTCTCGTTGTAATCTGTTAATTTTCCATCAAGTTCATCTTGATGCTCTAGCATAGCTTTTTTAAATGCTTCTTGGTCTATAACAGGCATGTTAATTGCACCGCCTGAGACAGCAGAAATAGCACTGCCAGATACTGCATCTGTCCCCGCCTCCTGTATGTTAGGAACATCCAAAACATTACTGTTTTCAATGTCTGTGTCATTAGCATAAATGCTAATATTATTAAATAAGCTTGTAACTATTAAAGTTACGATAATAATAATCGAAAATAATTTTCTTCCTCTCTTCATTTTGTTACTCCCTTTCATTTAATTAAAATGTTATGTTGTCAAAATCTATAAATCAAAAACAGCAGTATTTTACTCACCGTGAGTACAACATAAGTGTATTGTCAATACAGCTATCTTGCACTATTATAAAACAAAAACTGTAATTGAGCAAGTCAATTACAGTTAAATAAGTTCCAAATATTTATAATTAAGTTTTATCAATTATCGTAATCATTGATTGTTAAAACAAATGGTAAAAAAATCTGAAGAGATTTCCAATCTTCTGTAGTGATTGTATCAACTTTTTTCAGAAGTATGTCCATCGTATTTTTTATATCAATGTCATTGCCAATATTTATGTTAAATATAATTCTTTCAACACATTCCTGCTTTGAAGACCTAACAGCAACTTGATTCATAATTTTCTTTTCATCTTCATTAAACATTTTATCGAATCCGATAAAATTCATAATTAACCTCCCTAATGATTTAATTATTTTTACTATTCATGAGTTCATTAATAAAAATGTGTGTAACATAAGGCTTAGTTGTTTGATTTTGCACAATTAATTTACATTCATTTAACTTCTTAAGAGTATCGCATAAAGTTTTAAAAGAACATTCCAATTTTTCGGATAATTCTCTATACGAAAGCTGAACAAAGTAACTTCCTTGAGTTTTATCAAAAGACCCGGCATTTACAATATATTTCACTAAAGAAACATATATAGAGCAATCCATTGGTGCTAGATGAATGTTTTTTTTAAAAGCTTCTTCATTCGCATAAAATAAAATTTTAGCATCGGTTAAATCAAGCATAAATTAACTCCTTATCAATCATTATACATAGTAAATATCCATTATATTATATACTGTAAAAATAATAATATCAATGTATGTAATTTACATGTTAATGAAATGTTAATGATTTATAAATATTTTAAAAGAAAAATAATAGCATAAATTACAATGTTTATGCTATTACTTCAGCTTAAAAGATTATATGATTTCACATGTTTTTTCTTTTTTTATACTGTACTTCGAATATTGTTCTTCTTCATATTTACGCTTGCGTAACGCAAGAGTAAGGGGGACTGATTGGTAAGCAATGTTCGTCATTGCTTCGTATCCTTTTGCGTAATTCTCTTCTTCCTCTTCTTCTATATCATTTGCTTTAACTGGGAAAATAATATTTCTAATGTTCCTAACATTTTCTAACATCATCATCATTCCTTTTCATATGTGTTTTTTTCAAGATGCCCTTTGCCTTGGGACAATTCACTATCTTTTATATCTTTGTCCTGTTCTTCTGGTTCATTTAACCCATTTATACCATTCTTCCACGTATTCATGTCATGGGTTGTTTCTTTCGATGTAATATTTAAACTTTCATTTGGAGTAATTATACTTGATTCTAAAGAAGGTCTTTCTTTTATGCTTTTTTGAAAACTTTCAAGTAGTACTTTTCTTTCACCTTTATTACATATTTGTCCAAGATGGTCATTTAAATCTTTTTGGTCATTATCACCAATGTCAATTCTTGTATTAAGAATAGTTAGTTTATCTTTTGTGCTATCTAGCGCATATACACTAATCTCACATCTTGTATAGGGATAATATTCGCCCTGTTTTTCGGCTTGCTCCTTAAACGCTCTAATCTGCTGTTCTGCATCAGAAAACATTTTATTTGCCATTTTAGGATGTATTAATGTACCTGGCGTAAAAATTGGTTTATCACTCCATTGTTCACATGAATTAATTTCTATTGCTACTCCGTTTTTAGAAACTGCTTTTTTAAAATCATTTAAATGGTTTAAGGCATTGTTAACAAATTTAGCATTGTCGGCACCAATATATTTTCCGTAAGTACGGGAAATGTATTTACTACAAGTAATAAATTTCAGGTCATTATTGTTTAATTTTAAAAGTTCAGGAAAATCAGATTTAAGGTGTTCCATTACTTGTAGGGGACTAACAGAGAAAAGCTGTTTCATATCTTCTTTGTATTTTTTTTGCGATTCATTGACGACTTCTATTCTCTCAAGTGAGAGGTTTTCAACCTTTTCTTGCAGTTCTTTAATGCTTTTAGTAACAGATTCCAAGCTATGTTTAGCTTCATGAACTTGTCTTACAGAATAATTGTTTTTCCCATTTCCAACAAAATAATTTTCAATAATGCTATCAAGGAAAGTGAGGTTATTATCTATCGAACGAGCATTAACTATTTGTTCTTTAATAATATTGACCTGTTGTTCATTACTGTTTTCTTTTAAATCTTCAAGTAAGGATTTTAGTATAATATCATTTTGTCTTTGGTTATTAAGAATAAATTCTTTGTGCGTTGTGATAATATTGTTTTTTTCTTCCACGGAAATTTCTTTGTATTTCGGTTCGAAGGACATTGTATAGCCGTTGCTGTCAAGCTCTTTTTCGATTTCATTTAAAAGCTTATTGCTTTCTTTGTAGATAATATTAAGACTATCTTCCAACAGCTTTAATTCTCTTCCGTCTCCCCACTGAGCAATATAACCGAAAGAACTATGCTCCGTTTCAATTCCAAATGCACTAGCAGTCATATAAGCTACGGATTCGGCCTGCACTTCTTCCATTTGCTCTGTGATAACGTCTATTTCTCCACCCATTTCCTCTTTCGTTTTATTTAAATCTCGGTGCATATCAGAATGAGCCATTTCATGAAAAGAAACCGAAACCTTTTTGGTTAGAGGAAGTTCATTACACATAAGGATGTAACCATTAGGGTAATTTTCGACAGGCAAATGATAGTAAGCATCTGCACCGTTACTAAGAATTTTGTCCTCTTCTCTTCTTACTTCTATAAAAGGAATTCCTTTTTTTTCAGACACCTTTTTTAATGTAGAGTATAGTAATGACATTTTATTTTCATCTTGTTCATGAATAGTCATATCTAATTCTTTATTAAAACTTGATTTTCTCTCATCGGAATTATAAATTTTAACTTGTCCGCTCTTATTTACAACAGGATTTCCAGCATCATCTAAGACCATTTCATTTTTATTACATGCATTCTTATTGACCCATAAGAACTCAACATTATCTGTCACATCATTTATATCAAAAACATTAACAACATCATAATATGCTGGAACTTTGCCTATGACGCTGCGGTCTAAAAATCTTCTTACTTCATCCGATGTTACATGCGGTGTTTTAACTTCATCATTAACCTTTATATCAAAAAGTCCATTTCTATACATATTAAATGAAAGTTTACTTTGCCATAAACGATAATTTGCATATTCAAGAGATGAATCTTTTTTGAGCTGTTCATTACATGACTTACTTATTGTAGAAAACAAGCTTCCTTTTTCTCCATACTCTTTAATAAAAACGGGTGAAAACACTCTAATTCCTTTTGCTCCTTGTTTAACTTGTCTACCAAAACTTTTCCATGTTTCGTAACCGCAAACATAAGAAGCATTAGGATTTTGTAATAAAGTGAGCATTGCATTATTAAAGGAATAATTGTTATAATACAGTCTACTTTGCGTTTTACACCAATTAGCAAAGTTATCACTGTCTAAAAGATTCTTAACACCATCCTTTAATTGTTGCATAACCTGTTCTTTTAAAGTAGTATTTATTTGATTGTTTTCCATGATAATCCTTCCTTATACGTTTTTATATACATTTTAACATGTATTTCGTTAAATTTCTTCATTCACCTCATTTCTTTCATAAAATTTATCAACAATCAAATCATTTGGCTCTTTTTTTCCTAAATTTACAGGCAAAATACTACTATTAATTTTTTCTTTCCATTTTTCCATTTCTTTATTGATATGTTTACTTTCTTCATTGTGAGAAATTGCATACAATTCATTGCCATTAACAAAATCATCCGAAAAATTCAAAGAATGCTCTTTATAATCTCTTTGATTGAACTCAAAAAG
Organism: Bacillota bacterium; assembly: GCA_023435985.1. GTDB lineage: Bacteria > Bacillota > Clostridia > Clostridiales > Clostridiaceae > Clostridium. The sequence continues at coordinate 6,152 of JAEZKY010000251.1, forward strand.
CCTATAAGCGTATATCCTTTCAATCTTAGATTGATAGTAATTAAAGACAACTGTGTTAATCAAGTTTACTTCCCTTAAAAAATTAACATGTGCGATAAGTCTCTGTTTTTCATTAAAAAGTTCTTCCAAAGACTTAAACACACTATATTTTTCAAAATCATCAAATTTACGTTTTGTTATATCTTTGCTAATAGCTTTAACATTCATTTTTTCCCCTTTCCATGTTCTCACCGTGAGGAATATCAAAAGTAAACAAACCTAATATTATTATCACTCCCCTTATTACTTAAGTGTATTGTAAATACAATTATCTACCAATTATTATAAAACAAAAACTGTAATTGCACAAGCAAATTACAGTTTTATGAAAAGATTATTTATTATTTACATAAATGGAAATTTATACATGTTAAAAAACATATTATGTAGCAATTTTAAGCATATTATTATGTGGCAAGATAAAATTATTTACATAATTATACGCTTCTTCACTATAACCATTATTAAAACGGCTTTGCATTTGTTTAATAATGTAATGATTATTTTTTAAGTGAAATTCTATCGTATACCGTTTGTCTTCCGGCTGATAGATGAACGAATAAATTGCAGATATATCACTATTGATATTGTCGGCATAAGACCATACACAATGCTTTTGTATTTGTGTTTCATGAATAAGCCTTTTTCTTGTTTTAATCCATTCAAATTCACTTGGTAATATTCTTCTAAGATTAATAAATTTTGATTTTGTGGGAATATTTACAGTAGGTGTTTTTTTCATATATGCTTTTTCAGATAACCTATCATGTTCTTCCTCTAATTTTTTAATACTTAAAAAATTCAAGTTAATTTTCTCCTTACTAATAAATGCTATTTTTAGATAATCTTTTAATATATCCGTATGGCAAAAAGAAAATCTATCAATGTACCATTGAAGAAGTAATTTGAATACACCATTTTTAAGATAATTGTATTTTGTAACTTGAAAAGAATCATTTGATAATATTTTGGCTCTTTTCAAAATTTCTTTATCTGTATAATTCAAAAGAACCCCTTTAGACATATCTGTTACATAGTATGATGATTTAACGAGTGCATAAAGCAAGTTTATATTGTTTTTGTTCCAATTTTTCTTGATTGCATATTTATCATAAAAGGCATTTTGAAATGAATGATATTTGAAAACATCATTAACAGACAATACGGGCAAAAACATACTATTTTCAATATAGGGTTTTATGTCTTTTGCTAAAAAACTACCTCTTTTCCCCATCCATAAGAATAACTCATTTACAAATGTTACATAATTTTTATCGTTCACATCATAAAACTCAGCCAATTTTTTAAATTGTAGGGGAATATATCTCATACCACCTGTTTTCAGCTTAATACCTTGTATAATAGAACCCTCAAGAGAAATGAATATATGAAGCTCTTTATTGATTTTTCCCCCTCTGTAATAAAAATTTTCCCCTCTTCTTATAATGATATTGCTATACTTATAAAAGGTGAAATTTAAACCCTGGCCAGAATAATAATAAGCAAAAGAATAACAAGGAATATCTGCAACTACTTCAATTTTCAAGTCAAGCAATGTTTGAATTTTGTTATGATTTTCAGTATCGGTAGTTGTTGAATATACTGCATCAGTAGTGTATGGATATTTCAAAAACAAGTCAGAAAATGTACTTTCAAATAAATATGTATTAATCTCTTTTAAGTTAAAATCATATTCAAGTGCTTTTTCCCATGATATTTTATTAGAATACTTCTTTAAAAAGATTAAATAATTATTATGCTTTTCCATTAAGGAAAAATAGCTACTATCCGTTTTCTGAACAGAATATTGCTCAATTAGTTCAATATAAGGTATGTTATCCGCATATTGCTTTATCTTATTAAAATCAGATGAAAATAATAATGATTCTGACAAAACAGATAACTTATATCTAGTCAATTCTTCTGTAAAAGCGTTAATACTATATTTATCACCTGTATATAAAGGTTCTATATATAATAAAACATCTTGAAGAAACAAAAGACTTCCACCATTAAATATGATATTAAAAAAGTAGTAATAATATTTAACAAGAGAATTATTATCAAGTTTTTCTAATAAGAAATCCATTTTTTCATGATAGTTACTATAGCTTGGTAGAAAAGATGAATATAAAGATGTACGAACATTTTTATTATATTTTGAAAATCTATGATAAATCTCTAAAGCAAAATCACATGATTTGTCAGGAAGAATATCACGTTTATTACAATTTTCAAAACAATCTAATAGAAATTTATAAAAAACTACTTCGAATGTTTCATCCATTACCAATTCTTTTTGCCTATCGGTTAAATTCATTGTGTTTGATTTATCAATTATTTTCTTCTGTAACTTTCTCAATTTTATCCCTCACTATGATAATAACTTTATACAACACCTAATTTTTAAAATAGTATTTCTTCTTGTGTCCCCGCCTTTTCCTGTTCCTCTTCTATCAAATCATCAATTGATATGAATTTACCTTCATTCTTCTTTTTTAATCTCTCATATTTTTTTATCTTCCGGTAAAGTTCTAAGTAGTCTTGGTGTTCTTCGCGGTATAATTTTTCCCAATACCTTTTACCTTTTTGCAGTTCTTTCATTTTTTCGATACTTTGAGAATCCATATATTTTAGCATTTTATAGTACATACTTCGTACCATGCTTTCTTTAAGCATCTCACTGACTTCATTTGAAATATGCTGTTTCTTAGACTTAAAAATGCTTTGCAGCTCCCATGTGGGTAGACCCTTTTTTTCATATCCCATTAAAAGTCCTACACCATCCGGCAAATACTCTGTCCAGTCATTTACTTTGCTTTGGAGTTCACCAGAAACAACAAGATAATTAAAATTCCCATACCATGATTTTCTGGCTTTCGATTTTAGGTCTTGTAAGGTAACTTTAATTTCATAACAGCGTATAATTCCTTTACTATCCATAGTCATAAAATCTACTATTTCATTTCCATGTCCTCCATTAACGAACCCTATAGTTATTTCCTCGCACCCGTAGATTCCCTTTTCTCTTGTTATGTTGGCTAATGCTTTTTCAATTTCAATAGTTTCATTTCTCTTTGCCAAATACTCACCCTCTTTCTATATATAACCTCAAATATAACGTGTATGTTAATCCTCTTTGTAATGGTTTTAATTCAAATTGTTATTTAATTGCATTCAATCACGCATTTAACATGCGATGTTTTAAATAAACAGCTAATACATATCTTTGAATTTTTATTTTCAGTAACAAAGTAAAAGTTTTTAGGTAAATAGAGATTAGCATCGTTTTTGAACATTTCATCTTGTGTTTTTCTTAAACATCCACGAATGGTTTCCCCATCAAATAATTTTACTTCTATAAAATTATTTAAATATTTTTCAAAGTCTGTTCTCTTCATATTTCCTCCCTAAATAAAAATTTTTATTTCCTTTATGTCCCCCATTGGCACCATTCATAACCTATTAAAAAAGACATATATGTTTTAATTTTCATATATACTATACTGTATTGCCAATATAGTTATGTAGTAATTTTAAACCCAAAAGCTGTATTATGCAACTAAAAAAAGAGCTTATTTTAAAAGCTCTTTTTAAACAATTTTATTATTAAACCCTTTTTCTTTTTACCTTCGGTTTTGTCTTTGGCATTGAAAACACAATTTCTGCATATCCGCTTTCATTTTTAATTATGTTGAATGAACCTGTATAGGAAGTATTGCTTTTACTCACGCATTTTGTTTCTACAGTACCGCCCGTGATAAAGGTCTTAATCTGAGGTATTGAGATATTTCTGCCTGTACGTAGCTTAAATATTAAATTATCTTTGCGTATTGAAAATTTACAGGCTTTATTAGTACAATATGCTGATTCAACCTTTTTATTATCCTTGTCTTTAAATGTTCCCTCTAAGACGGGACTACCACACCAAGGGCATTTACCCAAGCTATCCATAGAGAAATCTACATCTTTTATTTTTTGAGAAAGTAATTTCTTAAGCATATCATTTATAAATGATTCAAAATTGTTCATAAAATCTTTCTCTGTTATTTTACCAGATACTATGTCAGCTATTTGATTTTCCCAATCCGCTGTTATTTTAGGACTATAAAGTTCAGGCGGTAATACTTTAATGATAGAAATTCCTTGTTTAGAAGGTACCAAATAATTAACTTTTGATTTTGGCAAATTTTTAATATACCCTTTCTCAAATAAACTCTTAATAATTTCAGCCCTAGTAGCTTGTGTTCCAATTCCTTTGTCTTTTAAAATTTCTCCCCCTTCAATTTTACTTCCTGCCGATTCCATAGCGGTCAATAATGTAGCTTCTGTATGCAATTTAGGCGGGATTGTTTTCTTAGAAATCATATTTATATTTTTCATAGAAATTATTTGTCCTAAACATACATTACTAAAAAGCTGAGTATCCTCATTTTGTACGTCTTCTTCGCTTTCTGTTTTACCTAAAAGATTATTTTGAACATCTTTCCATCCTAACGAAATAGGTATTCTTCCACTTGCGCTAAAAGTAATTCCATTTGAGAAAGTTATATCTATTACTGTTTCTTTATATTTATATTTTTCAGACAACGCAACCATCATCCTGACAATAACAAGATTTAAAATATTAAACTCTATTTCCGAAAGACTTGATAAGTTAAAATTTCTAATCTTATTAGTAACTATTATTGCGTGGTGGTCTGTAACCTTACTGTCATCCATTATTCGTCCATCTATATTCAACCCCTTTGAAAGTAAAATTGAACCAGCTTCTTTATAAGATTCTAATGTTGAAATATCATTAATTCTGTCATTCATAAGAGGAATTAAATCATGTGTTATGTATCTACTATCTGTTCGAGGATAGGTTGTTACTTTGTGCGTTTCATAAAGGCTTTGTGCAGCTTTTAAGACTTGGTCTGCCGTATAATTAAATATTCTATTACCATCCCGCTCTAATTCAGTTATATCATAAAGCTGTGGCCTATCAGTGGATTTATTTTTTGTTTCAAGCCGCGTAATAGCACCTTGTCCAATACTCTTTATTTCAAATAATAATTTTTCAGCAATTGTTTTATTTAGTAACCTATTTTCTGTATCTTTATGAATTGGTGATATAATGTTTTGCATGTCTTTTTGCCAATATACATTAAATCCATCTACACACTCAGCTTTGAAGGTATAATAATCAATAGGTTTAAAATTCATTACATCAATGTATCTTTTTACTACAAAAAATAACGTTGGTGACTGTACTCTTCCACTATCAATTTTAGCTTCATATGTAATACTGGCACCCCTCGATATACTCATACCCAAAATCCAATCTGCCTTTTTTTTGCAATATTCACCAATAATAATAGGAATGTATTTTTTTATATCTTGTAAATTGTTCATTGCTTCATTTATGGCTTCTTCTGTATATGATTGTGCAATAAACCTTTTTACTGGCTTATTACAGCCTGCCATAACCCTTATAAACCACTGTAAAATATGCCCCTCGGCTCCGCTATCTCCACAATCAATGATATAGTCACAGTCCGCATCGTTCATGAGTGACTTTATAACATAAAATTGTTCTTCCGTCTTTTCTAAAATGACCAATTTAAATTGTTTTGGGATTAAAGGGAGTTCTTGTAATGCTTTCTGTTTATAATCCTTATTTTCCTTATCCCATATTTGTTTCAAACTCACATATCCATATTCTTCTGGCTCCGCTAATCCTACAAGATGACCGACTGCCCATGTTACTCTATATCCATTTCCCTCATAGTATCCTTTTTTTAAAACAGAAGCACCGACACAACTAGCAATCTCCCTTGCTACTGACGGTTTTTCTGCTGTACATAATATATATCCCATGTATGAATTCCCTCCCTTTAGAATAACTTTAGTTACAACAAAGCCCCACGTATGTGGGGCTATAAAATCAATTAACAAGTACTCACCGTGAGTAAACTTCTGATATAATATCATTAATTTTATTTTTTAGCTGTTCCTCTTTTAATCCTAAAAGCAATGATGTTTGAATTGATTGATTTAATTCCGATTGTAAAATATTCATGTATTTTTCAAATAAAATATCTTTAGCATATGGTTTTACAAAGTAACCAACACCTTTTGTTTTCGTAATGATTCCATCATTAAACATTTCTTCTAGTACTTTTTGAGCCGTGCTCTTTCCACAAGAATACTTATCAGATACCTCTGATATAGAAGGCATTTTGGATGCACTTTTATAAGTCCCATTTATAATAGCATATTCAATCTCTTTTTTTATATCAACCCAAATAATATTGGGATGCAAAGCGTTACCCATAAGTGCGGTCTCCTCATAAATAGTTTCTTTTTATTTGCTTATTTTACCCTGAAGCTCATTCAAGTTTCCGGTCTTCACAGCATTTAAAACTTCTTCTAACGTAATTCCACTGGCCTTTAAAACGCTTGTTGCTTCATCAAACTTTTGTTGATTTAAAATTTCATTCAGTTTAGATATTTCCTCTTCGCATTCCTTGATTTTTTTATTGATTTCTTCTCTCTTCTCTTTGTATACAGATAGTTTATCTTGCTCTTTTTTTAATTTTTCATTAGCATTCATCATAATTGTTCTCCTTCAAATTGATATGTATTTAATGAGCCGTTTTGACTATTAAATCTTAATAATAATTATTTTTTTTGTTTTTGATTATTATAACTATGAGTACTATAATTGCAGCCAATAAAATAACTAATGTAACTGCATTGTTTTTCACTAAATCCAAAAGCATGTTTTTTTTCTTTTCTGTGCGAGACATTGCTTTAACAGTGTTACTATTAACGCTTGAATCTTTATCATTCTGTGCTACTACAGATGGAGTAGGGGTAGTTAATAAAGTAGGAGAAGGTGAGCCTGTATCATTACCCTCTAATACAACAGTGTTGCTTGCTTCATCTGTCTTTATACTTGTGTAATCATAGTCTTTAAACAAATTGCAGAAATCCCCTGTATCTTGCCAATATTTAAAAAGCCATGACCATACTTCCGTTATTGCATTATAAACCGCATCACCCTTTTCTAATTGAGATAAAATATTTTTTTGTGAAACAAGTTCTTCAACATAATTACTTTCACTGTCATAAGTATAATTCATCATTTTACTGTATGGCATAATGTAAAGAATATAATAATTAAATTTTTCAAAATCCGTCATACTATTCCATTTTTCATCAGTATTAAGTGGGTCAGCTTTTAGAAAGTATTTTTGGAACATAGCCCCACTATACGATGATAAAAAAGATGTATAATTAGTATCATTTTGGATGAAAGATACTTGCTCAATATAATGATTAATTACATTTTCTTCCTTGTCAAGTATATTTTGGAAATTTTCTTCTGACTTGCCATTGGGTTTAATGGTTTTATTAGCATCGGTGGAATTATTAGCATCATTATGAGATTGATTACTTAATGAATCCTTACTTGTGTTTTCTGTTTTATCAGTATTACTTACAGCAGTTAATTTTCTAATATTGAAAGTCAAATTTACCTCGGTACCCTTTATTTCATAATTTTCTGCAAGGTCAGTTTTAAAGGAAGATGTATTTTGAAATATTGCATTAGCATTGTAAGTACTATCACCAACAACACTTAAATTACCAGTATAAGAATTACTTTTGGTAAGAGCTAAACTAAACTTTACATTTGTACTTTTTTGCTCTAAAACAACAGTTACATTATCAGAAAAATCATCAGGAACATTAGCTTTAATTGATATGTTCGTTCTCACTGGTACAACATTTAATTCATCTGCTTTTATATTTATAGTGGATACGCTAACAAATATCAATATAGTATTAATAAAAACTATAAAAAGATGTAATTTTTTTATTTTCATATGTTTCATTTCTCCTCTTCTATCAATTAGCTACTCTTTTAATTTTGTAAACTGTTCCATATAGGTTACTTACTTTAATTCCACCATTAGGATATGGCTTTGAATTACTGGCATGTATCATCTTATTGTTACCTAAATAAATTGTAACATGATATACTCCACTATCCGTGCCATCGTCACTATAAAAAATCAAATCGCCTGGCTGTGCAAGTGAAATATCTGCAATAGTAACTCCAACTTTAACCTGTTCATTAGCTGTCCTTGGTAAACTAAGTCCAAAATGAGAATATACATATTTGGTAAATCCCGAACAGTCAATGCCATTATTAGGGTCATTTCCGCCCCATACATAGGGGTTTCCGATATATTGCGAAGCAAAATCTGTTATATCCGTTAATGTTACACCATCAAGGTTAACAACTTTTTCATTACCGTATCCCATTTCTTGGGTAAGGATATCAGTATAATTAATACATATCTCATAGTAATCAGTTAAGTCTTGTAATCTTTTTCGCTCGTTCACTGTTAAAGAAGCTTTTGATTTAAGATTATTAATTTCATCTGTATAGTACTCTTTTAATAAATCACCAAAATTATTTAATTTTACCGATAAAGATAATATTCTATGACCTTTACAAATATAGTAACCGTTACATCCTTTATGTCTTGTACTATTTCCGCAACTAGATGCTAATTCCCCGGGTAAAACCGTACCGTCAGGTAGTCCATTACAAGTATAGTACCAGTAGTCACAACTGTTTAGAGGAGAAGAATCATCACTATGATATTGTATGTCCGAGTAATTTGGACAAGTGGAAATGTCTGCATAATGAACACCAGCACCACTCCCACCACAATATTCTATAGGAAGTTCTTCTGTTTTAATAGAGGATAATTTATCCCATAGATTATTTAATAACTCTTCCATTTCGCTTTCACTGGCTTCTAAGTCATAATCCGAAAGAATAATGGTATGGAATATTGGTTGTATGTATTCTTGATATTCCGAAACGGAATATATACTGGTATTTATATTATTGTCAGTTAAATCTATTTCTGAATCGTTGAAAGCATTATAGAATCTAACATAGTGATAATTACCACCATTAACGACCAAATTTTTATTGTATGTATCTTTAATATCTTTGATAAGACTATTTCTTTTAGTTGTAATATGAGCTGTTAGCCATTGGGTTTCATCCACTTCATTTCCGCTATCGTCAGATAAAAAAGGTGAAAAAACACTAGAAATGGCTGCCCCAAAATTTGATAGCAAGCTTGTGCCAAATACAACCAATAACAAAGCAAGTAGTAAAGGAAAAATTGTCTTTGTAAACATCTTTTGAGTTATGTTTAATAATGCTGTTACTATACTGTTTCCTGCTTGTACAACCGTATTACGTACATTCTTTTGGATTGATTTATTCCACCTGATTTTATAATAATTTAAAGCATTTTTAGTGCCATATTTATTTATGATATGTTTAGCCTGTTTACTTGCTTTTCTTGTTTTTTTAATAGAATTATTAATATGAAGACGTGCTTTATTAGTAGTGTTCACACCTCTTTTGATATTATTAAAGGTGTTTTTAGATACTTGTGGAGCTTTAATAATTGCCTTTGTAGTATGTCTTGTGATTTTTAAATTGTATCCAATGGCTTGTACACCGATATCATCCGATTTAGTAAAATTACCATCTGAATTTTCCATGCCATAACCTAATAATTTTATGGTTCTAGCTCTTGATTTACGGATGGTTGGTTGTATTTGTTTTTTTATATTGGTTGATAAGGATTTTAATCCTTTACCTTTAGTAACGGATGATTTAAGAATTTTTTTGGTTGATATCTTTTTTCTTGTTGATTTACTGTTTTTCGAAATAGCTTTTGGGGTTCTGTAAATGGTTTTTGAATATTTAAAAGAATGGCTATAATTTAATGAATTACCTTTAATAATATGTGGACTTATATTTTTAAAGGCTTTATGCAATCTTTTAACTTTTACCCCCATGGTATGTGATGCTTTTATTTTGTATGTCCTGTATTTATATGAAGGGTACCTTATACCATTTCTGATTCTTCGAGAAACATTCTTTCCTGTCCTATAAATGACTTTAGATGTTTTCACAGCACTATGATAATTTTTGGATGCAGCTCTTATTATATGCGGGCTTGTATGCTGTAATACAATAAACGTCTTTATTGTTTTATCACCTGCTGTTATGGCGGTTGCAAGCGTTTGTGACCCACTGTCATCTTGTGATTTCAACGTTTCATTTATTTTTCTCTTAGTGTTTCTATATTTACTAGAATAGACAAGACTTTTTGAGAATGACTTGCTACTATACCAACCTTTATCCGCTTTATTGCTTTTGTTAACGTTATTTTGTCGGTTATGATTGGTTGAAGTTTTACTGAAATTTGCAGTATAAACTTTCCTACCGTTTCCATTGCTGATTTTAATTTGAGAGTTTTTTTTAGTAATAGTCCTTACAATATTTTTATTCATACTCTTCACCTATGTAATTATTTACTCACCGTGAGAAATATTATGGTAACAGCATTAAGATTAAGTGTTACCATAATATACCCAAGTTATTAACCAGCCTTGCTTAATTGCCTTTGACTTGCTAAAAATTCTTCTTTTTCACGTTTTATCTGAGCATCTTGAATTTCTTTGATAAAGCTTTCAATATCAATATTATTATCTTCACCAAACTTGGTACTCATAAGTGTGTAAAGGTAGGAATCTTGAGGAAATTCATCTACAAAAGGCACAATTGCTTTTTCAGCAAAAAGTAATCCTGTTCCTTCATCGGCCTTTGAAACATAACTCATTTGGGCTTCTGATATATCAAGCATTTCCGCAAGTATCTTACGATTTTCACTTTTTTGATTCAACATCATAACAAAATCACAATTTGAAATCATACTCTTTGCCATTTCCGAATCAAGGAGTTCTTCCACATCTTGTGTTATTCCTGTGATAATTAAACCAAACTTCCTTCCTCTTTTATATAAATTTTTCAAATAGTCTTCCGAATAGTTGTTTTTAAATAAGACGTGGATTTCATCAACATAGCACCATGTTCTTATGGCTAATTGACAATTTGCCATCATTCTATTCCAAATAAAATCTAATACAATCAATAAAGAAATTTGTTTTAATTCTCTTCCTAAGTCACGGATACTGAAAACTACAAAACGATTTGAAAAATCAAGATTTGATTTGTGATTAAAAAGATTCATATTGCCAGAAGTATAATATTTAAAGGCATCAGCAACTTTTTCCTCATCTTCTGTTCTTTTCGTTTTGTCAAATACAACTTGTAAATCTTCAAAAATCGGTAAATAATTCTTATCAAAGTCGTGGTCAAGATATGTTTTATATGTACTGGTAATTGCTTCATCAATAAAAGTTTTTTGTTGAGGTGAGATAGGTTTATCATTATCACCAGCTAACATACACTTAATGATGGTCATAAGATAGTCAACCTTTGTTTTAAGTGCTTTCTCTTTCTTTTTCTCAAGTGGGATGTTTATATTATCATTTTCACTTAAACCATAATTTATATCCATTTCCATAGGGTTGATGAAGATATCACCTGCGGGAGACAGCTCTGCTATGGCCCCCCCAAAAACCCTGGCAAAATCGGTATACTCATTTTCAGGGTCAATAACAAGTAATCCAGATTTATTATTGGATAAAAGAACGCATAACATTTCCCTCTTAGCAGCAAAGGATTTACCACTACCACTACTTCCTAAGATAAATCCATGTGGAACTTTCATTTTTGTTCTATCGCAAAGAATCATATTTAAAGACTGTTGATTAAGTCCATAATAATGACCGCCTATCTGAAATAATTCTTGACTTGAAAAAGGAATAAAAATTGAAGCGTTTTCTGTTGTCAATGAACGGTCAACAAATAGTTTATTTGTTGGCGGAACACCCATAGGCATTGTAGCTTTAAATGCGTCCCTTTGCTGATTATCAAATGTTTGTAGTTGGCAGGTAAATTGAGTTACCTTATTATTCAAATTTTCACAATTATGTTCCAGAATATCAAGTGTCTCACCACCAACCATAACCATAATAGTAACAAAGAACATTTTTTGACTGGTATTATCCATATCCTCTAGCAATTCTTCTGCTTCTTTGTATGACTGTTTAAGTTCATGGCTAATAGTCTCAGGGCTGTAATTGGCGCGAATAGCCTTTTTTTCTGCTTCAATTTTATTGGTCTGCATACCTAAGAATTGTTTTCTTACCATATTCTTAGCTTTATGCTGTGCTAATGGTTGATATCCAATGGTTGTAATTGTAGGAAAATCGTTATCCGTAATTTCATTTAGAAATTCATCGGATAAGTTTGCCGGAAGATTAGTAATATACATACATCTATAAAAAAAGGAATCGCCTATTGAGAAATGCTTCATTTTAAAGTCAAAAAAACTAGGTGCAACATAATCTTTTGAAGATAATCCTTGTTGTTTCAAAAAATTGAAATCTATTGAAAATTCTCCTTCTTTTCCTCTACGCATCTTATCATGAAGATAGGAAAGACGACTTTCAGTTTTTAAAACCTTTCCGTAAGAGCCGATTTTTTTTAGATTTTTAACAACATCTTTATCAATTTTCTTAAATCTCACTAAAGCTTCATACGGAGAATCTGCATCAATTGTTACAATTATGTACTTTTCTTTCTGAATATCATTATTACCAGATGCCATTTGTTTTTTTAATATTTTATTAAATTCATTGCGGTGATAATCATAAGAATCACCATTTGGCATAGTTAATATTTTTTTATCTCGTTCATTAACTGAGATAATTCGATTATCAATACAAAGAGAAAAATACATATCGGGAGTAAAATAATTTAAAAAAGACCCCCATTTTTCAAAAATAGCATCACTTTCCTCTTCTTTAGCGGAAAAGTAGTTCATATCAACTATTTCATAGCACTTACTAAATTTATTGGGTTCTGCTTCAATTAACCCCTCTTCATAATCAGTAACATATGGTAAATCATCTTGCGTAGATTTTGGAATAAATGTCCTTGCATTTCTACGTTTTTTTAATTTATCATTTTGAAACTTAATTGATTTTGCACCTTTTTTAATCTCTTCTAATCTCTTTTTTTTACACTCATTAGCATATAAATTTAACATTAAAGCTTCATATTTATTTGGAACATAATATGGATTATCAAGACGTTTTTTTTCAACTTCTTTTGATATTAGTTCCGCCTTGCTTTTTCTCTTTTCCTTATTTCCCTCTTCCTTTTTCTTCTTTGGCTTTAAAGGTTGTGGACTTCTCACGGTGAGTAACTCGGTTTTTATCTGTTCCATGTCTATTTCTTTATTTTCTTTCTCCCGTTCTTCCATAAGATAAGCAAGTTCTAATGAATTCAATTTCTTGTTTTTTACAGATATTTTTTTTATTTCTTGGTCTGCTTTTGTTTGCATAGCCCTGAAAAAATTATCTGTTTTAAAGTATGTTTTTTCAGGTAATACAAAAATTTGTTTTATTGTGATTAAAAAATACTTTTCAAATGGTAAACCATTTTTTTTGTAAAACCCTATGGCTCCAAATGGTATAGCTATAAGTATTATTATCCATGAAATTAAATCTTCGTTTAAATATTTAATTCCGAACAAATATGTGGGTATGCATATTAATAAAGCTAATACAGACGCTAATATTTGTCTCATTGTCAATCCAAGGAAAATTTTTTCTTTATATTCACGTATTTCTTTTGGTATTTTAACATTTATCATAATAACCTCCTCATTAATTACATTGCATCTAATATGGATTTTGCCCAACTACTGCTTTTTACAACTGCCATTATTAGGACTAACGATGCAATTAATATCTGGCCTGCGATGTCACCAACATTCCCTCCTGCGGAAATTGTCGCTTGTATTTCTTCATTACATAAGACTCCATACAATTTAATAGACATAATTATAAATAGCCCTTGTAAGCAAACACTTGCAAATGAAAAAACATATTTTTTAGGAATACGGCTCATATTATTGTCTTCTAATGGTAAGAAAGCGCATGGTAATGGAGCAACCGCAAGATATATAACTAATTCAAATTTTCTTGCATAGGCAATCACTTGTACCATAAGAGAAACTAACCAAATTGCTAAAAAAATTAATCCCATAGAGACAACTAGACCAAGAGTTTCCATGAATCCATATCCGTCTATCTCTGTTTCTATTACAGTCCAAGCAGTATTTCCTACTGTTGATGCACTTGTCCCTACGCTTGAAATCCATTCTGCACAAGTAGCATATATTGCCCCTAATAAGGTAAAGGAAACATCAATACATACTTTTGCCAAGATGAATTTTATAATTACTTTAGTGCCATATTCCCACTTGAGAACATTCATATTTATTGTTATTTTTAAAAATTCAATTAAAAAACATATTGTTACTATTGTTAACGAAATAGGTTCGATAACCGTAGAAATTGAAATTGCAAAATCGTACCATGCATTACCTGGCTTCCAAAAGTCATTTGAAAGTATTGAAACGACTTTTTGTATGTTCCCGTCTAAAGATAATAAAATACTTTGTATCCAATTTTTAATAAATTCTTTCAATGTTTTGTCCTTTCTGTGAAGGATTTAATAACCATAGAGGTAGATAAAATCCCTGCATCTGTCTCTAAGAAAAGATACAGGGATAGATTTTAACTTACATTTCTAAGCCAAAAATGTAGGGCCGGATAATCCAACTGCAAAAACAATAGCTCCTCCGATTACTGTTCTTATCCCAATTGTTCTTGCATTTGCATCTTCTTGTTTAAATCCAACACCAAATTCAATGGCACCAACCAATATAATTCCACCACCAAATCGTGTAACCCAAGGTAAAATGAAGTCAGTAAAATTGTTCCATTTCGAATCTGCTGTTGCAGCACTTGCAAATACTACATTGCTCGGAGAACATAAGAAATAAATAAGCACATAAACTTTCCATTTGTTGTCACTTATTTTTTTTAAATAATTATTTACTTTTTGTAATATGATTTTTTTCATGATGATTTTCTCCCTTTAAGATATATTATTTATATAAGGCTACTAATCTTGCCAAAGCAGTTGCTTTTACACTCTGCGCTGTCCTACCTTTGCAATTTGTTCTAAAATATTCCCAATTTCTAAGGGCTGGATTTGTGTTACCGTACATCTGAATAACTAATTCATCTTGTGAAAGTTTTCTAAAAAATATATCAAGATATGATGGATTACTTACCCTATCGTTTTCGTCAGAAATATCATAGTCACCAAGTAATTTTATTATGGTTTGAATGTTCATGTTTTCCTGTGAAAAACATATGTATGTGGCAAGAAAAAGTGAATTTAAAAAGTATTTTTCCATTTCCATCCACCAAGGGTCGAAAGAATTGTAATCAGCAGTCCTTTTTATTATAGATGTAACAATTAATGATATATTTTCTTCGTACTTATCTTTTGAAATATCACTGAATGGATTAGAATGTTCCATGAAAAGCCACCTCCTTTCTTGTTGTATGTATTTTAATTAAAAACTTTTTCTTCCTCCTTTTCATTATTAAACAGATTCCTCATTGTCTAAAATGTTAATATCTATATTATTTAAATCTTCAAGGAACCCATTATTTACCATATCATCAGATAAGATAGTTAATTGTTTGTCTATATTATTTAATGATATAAATGAATCATCTTCCCATATTTCTTCATCATTGGTAGATGATATCTCTCCCATATCACTGGGACTTACTAAATCAATTTCAGAGAGCTTTGAGGACATATCTTGAATGACCGTATTAAGAGATTCAATATCTGAACTAATCTCAATAGGTGCTGTGATTATTTTTTCTACTAAAGATGAAATTTTAATGTTGTTTTCTTTTTCTTCTTCAAGAATATTATTTATCATCTTGAACTCTTCCAGTTCATTAAAAGAAAGAGCAACCTCTTCTCCGCTCTCTAAATCAAGACTGAGAACATTTTCCATTAAATAATCAATTGCTTCATCTTCGTTTACATTTAAAGAAATAGGGGCTGTTCTATAAAATTGCTTTATAGAACTAGGTTTTTCATTTATAATTTTCTCACCGTGAGTAACTGAACTATTGAATTTTTGTTCTAATTCATCATGACGTATATACATATTCTTTTTGCTATAATCAGAAGTAAATTTATAGTTAACGTGTTTTTTATATTGAAATTTTGTTGAATAGAAAGGATTATAACCGCTTATAATCAAGATACATTTGTTTTTTTTCAACCTTTGTAATTCTGAATAGTCTTGTAATTCTCTTCCAATTTTATCATCACTGGTGCCAGAAGATGATTGACGTCCTCTTGTCCTGTTATAGCTCCTTTTATCAAACGTACCTTTTCCTATAAGTTTGCTTACATATTCCAAAGTGTCAGGGTGCTTGATTCCTCCCAAAAATAAGAAAGTAGAACAACAATCTATGATAGTTCCCCAGCTTTTTTCATACATTTCTTTTAACTGTTCTAGGGATTGAAGTATTATTGATATACCAACTCCATATGAACGAGCATATGACAAAAAGTTTTCAAAATCTGGAAATCTACCAGTATTATAAGCTTCTTCCATTATTATTCTTATAGGTACGGGAAGGCGTTCTTCATGCTTAACAGTGGCACAATATTCGATTTGTCTAAAAAGTTGTGAATAAACCATTCTGCCTATAAAGTTATAGATTTTTGATGTAGGGTTTAAAACAATAAATAATGCTGTTTTCCTCTCACCAATTAAATCTAATTCTAATTCATCTTTTGAAAATATCCTACGAATTTCCTTTTCATCAAAAGGTGCCAATTTTGCCAAGGCAGTTGCGGTTACACTTTGTGCTGTTTTACCCTTACATTTTGTTCTAAAATCTTCCCAATTTCTAAGTGCTGGATTTGTGTTAACATCACCATATTTTTGTCTAATAGCTTCATCTTGAGCAAATACTTCAAAAAATAAATCAAGACGTGTAGGATTGCTTGTTCTATCGTCATCGTCGGATACTTCAAACCATCTGAATAATTCCATTACAGTTGGCATATTTCTTTCTTCCATTGGAAACCCGATATATGTAGCAAAAAAGATGGCGTTTAGCAATACTTTCGCCATGTTTTCCCAAAACGGGTCTTTGGCATTACTGTGTTTGTTTTCGTTGGTACTTTCCATTACATTAGAAACTAGAATTGATATATCTTCTTCATATTTCTCTTCTAATACATATTTAAATGGGTTATAGCCAAACGAAAGACGTTGTTCTTTTAAATCAAGTATTTTTAAGACGTATCCCTGTGATACCAAATATTTACCAGTCTTTTTAAGTGCTTCACCTTTTGGGTCTGTTATTACCAAAGAGGGGGAATAAGGATTATCACTACATTGCAAAATATTAGGAAAAACATAACCCCTAGACTTGCTTGCACTAGGACCACCAATAATTAATGTGTTGTTGTTTAATTCGTAATTATACATACATATTTTTTCTGTTTGCGTAAATAAAATATTATTACAATCGGAAAACTTTAATTTAACATTATTAATATTTTCAGCTATTACTGCATCAGAAAATTTTTCTTGTTTTGCTTCTTTTTTTACTTCCTTTATTGCATCATCTATAAGGTTAGCTGCTAACAAGTGTTCAATTGCTTTGATGTTTTCCCATTCTGCCGTTCCATATTCTTTATTTGTAATAAACTTTTTGCGTGTTGTTGCAAGATAAAGGCAAATAAAAAAATAAAATATTAAACCATATAAAATAAAACGCGGAGAACTATCTACCCATGTAATATCAAAAAAATTTTTTCTTGTACGTTTATCTAAATCATTAAAAAAAGCAGGATAATTAAAGGTTCTCTTCTTTATTAACTCACCGCTTGTATTTGTATAATCATGATTTATAGATAAATTTTTGACGTTGTCGTAAGATATAGCAATTTGTAAAGAAATAATTAAAATAAAGATGAAACCAAGTATAGGAATTAAAAAATCTGTGATGGTTTTTTTCTTAGGTTCCAAGGCCCCTCCCCCTTTACTCTAATTCTCTTTCAGAGAGTTTAATACTTTCCTTAACAGTAGAGGTATCCGCTGATAAGCTTTTTTTGCTCATTTTAGTATCTACTTTTGATTTCCACTCAGCTTTATTTGAAGAAGCATGTGTATCGGTATCATTAGATTTATCATTATCTAAGATATCATTAACATCTGATAAGTTTTTTTGCTGTGTTTCTTCTTGTAACTCTCCCATTACTTTTACGCTTTGTAGCTGTTCTCTTTCCATTTCTAAATGCTTGTATTTAATGTTAAGCGTATTAATTTCTTCATTAATTTCTTTTGCCTGTGTTTCCAAGGTTTCTATAGCTGTAAAATGTGCTCCCTTAAAAGCGGTAGGAACATCCTTTTGTCCCATTATTTCCAAATGATTATTAATATCCGCTAATTGGGTTTGGAGGTTATTCATTTCCTGTAAGACAGTAATTTGCTTGCTTATATTTATTGCTTCTGCATATGAAAGCTTCTTACTAGCTGCATGTTCTTCAAGCGTGATAATTTCTTCCCCTGTTTCAGTACTAAATATTTCGCATTTCCCATTAACGATTATTTTATTCTCGTTAAGTTCACTTTTGAGCTGATTTTTGAGTTGCTTAATCATACTGCCATAGTCAACATAATTTATTTCAGCGTCTTCTGTGACAGAAGGAATAACGCTGTTTTCAGTTACTGTTTCCTCTTTTAATTTTATAAATTCATTCTTATACTTTTCGTAATCTTCAAAAGACCTGAAAATGATTGTATCATCAGTAAAACCGCCCTTCTCTTTCATTTCGGTTTTCATGTTTTCCCAGTGTTCATCACCATAAGAAGAACTATTTTCACCATCTCGTTTAGAATAATGAGAAAACCTACCATGTGAAAATTCATCACAGGTTTGTTTTACTCCATTATTAAATACTTTAAATTCTGTATTAGTAAACGTTCTTCCTTGGTACTCTTCCGGTTGAGATGTCACTTCAATATAATTTACTGGATTTGTTCTTTCACAAATATAACAAGGTTTTGTTCTGTATTCGTTATCAGTTACTCTATTAATAGCTTTTTCAAAACCAAGTATTTCATAACTTACTTTGTTTCCTAGTGCACCTTGCAAAATGCTTTCGTTGTTATTGCCGTTAAAAGTATTAAATTCATTCTTTAAAAGGGATTCCTTTTCCTCTAATAACTCAGTTACCCTTTCCTTTTCTTCATCAGTTAAATTTTCTTCTCCTTTATTCATTAACTGGGTCAATTCTTCTTCAATGTCAGAAAAATTTATTTCCATGTTCATTCTGTCAGTAATATCTTTTACTAGTTCCAAGTCTTTACTACGAACGATAACAATTCTGTCTTCACGGGTTTTTTCTAAGGACTCTAATTTTTCAATTAATTGATTTTTTCTAGCAAATTGTTCTTTTGTTAAGCCTTCTTTACTGCCAATTTCAGTAATCTCAGCTAGTTCCTTTTTAACTAATCTCAATTCTTCAATGATTTTACGATTGGCAATGGCAGTAAAGGTCACTCCCTCAATTCTAGCCAATTGATTAAATCGCGCTAACTCTTTTGGTGAAAGTGGAATCGTTAAGGGAATAAGCCTTTCTCCGCTTTTAAAAAGCATACTAGCTCTGACATGTCCCCTTTTTCTATCTAAATACTCTCTTATTTGTTCTTTTTCTCTTGCATTTTTTAACTGGTTATATTTCTCTTTATTAAGTTCTCTGTTAATCTTCCTATCATTACTCTCCATAATAAATTTTAGAAGTTTTAACAAGGAATCAATGGTTTTTTCCCCCGCTCTCATAGTAGCGGTGGTGGTTTCGTTTCCAAATTCACTCATTGAAATTCTCCTTCCTCACCGTGAGTATAACATAACTGTATTGTTAATACAGTTATGATTGTATCAAATTATATGGTTTTGGTCAACTTAAAATAGCAAAAAAGGCCTACCAATTAATTAGCATAAACGCTTATAATTGGTAGGCCTATGTAAATCTATTATTACTTAGTCTCATTTCTTTTCTTTATATATTGATAAACCTCACATATAAGGTCGGATACAGCATCCATAATTGATATAAAAACATCAAAAATTAATCGCATAATTCGCTCCCCAGATTTTAGTTTAGGTCTTCGCCACATTTAGGGCATTTATCAATTTCAACCCCATATACTCCATTTTCAGTAGATAAAACCATTTCAGCTTTTTTATCACCTTTTGCAATGACAGCAAAAGAAACTCCATCTACATTAGTGTTTACTTTAAAACATTGACTTTCTGTTGTTTTTCCAAAATAACCAGCACAATATTTACACATATCACCCTCTTAACCTCACTTTCTTAAATCTTACTTACCTAAATACTTAATTTAACTAACATCTGTAAAGTTGTTTTTTAATTGTTCTTTTGTAATTTCGATAATTGTATCATTTGTGCTTAATATAACATTGTCATTGCTCATAGACGTTTTTTCTTTTTTATCAATATACCAGAAGCTTCCCTTTTCAACAGTGAAAGCCCTTGGATTATTCGGTATATTCACATTTCTTACTTTAAATTCATTATTACAGCAATAAAACTTGCTCATATTCACACTTTCTTTCTTGTGATAAATTTTAGTTTAATTAATTGATGGTACGGTATATATACCAAATTCCATGAATATATCATTATAAAAATCCATGTTATTCTCTAGTTCTTTTTCCAGTAATTTATATGACTGTTCAATTAAATGAGAATCTATTTTATTAATTAAGGTATGTAAAACTTCTTGTCTTGAAGTAAAATTCAACCCATCACAGCTTATAATAAAAGTTCTAAGAGCCTGCTTGTAATCAACAATATTTGCTGCCCAAAATTCATCAGTTAGTAGAAAAGAATGTTTCCTAGCATATTTTAAACTATCTGCTAAAGAATTTTCATCTTGTTTTCTTAATAAATTAATTAAATCATCAACAGTAGGTAGTTTTTTATCATTCTTCTTTATTTCTTGCATCACTATTCTCCTTACGGTGGTTAGCTAAATTCTAATTTATTAATTTACTAGTAACACTTCGTATGT
Organism: Bacillota bacterium; assembly: GCA_023435985.1. Lineage (GTDB taxonomy): Bacteria > Bacillota > Clostridia > Clostridiales > Clostridiaceae > Clostridium. The sequence goes on from JAEZKY010000251.1 coordinate 27,201, forward strand.
AGGTTTCCTCAGCTTAAATCATTACTATGTGGATTTGTTTATTCATTAGCCATGTTTTTTGATTTCAATAATAAATTTTCTGCCTGTCTTGCTTTATCCTGAATCATTCTAAGCATATCCATAGCACTTTCATAATTTTCATTCGTTACTGCATCTGCTATTTTCTCTGCCCTGGCCTTAATATATTCCACTTCCCAGATTTTATTAAACTTTTCTTTATCCATTCCACCGCTCCTTTTTTGTATTCGTCATTAGCCAATTCATTATGAAAATACGTTAATAGTAAATATTTACTGTATGACCTCATATGTTCCATCAGAATTTAACATAGGGGTACCAAAATTAGTTTTCCTATTTATTAAGTATTTTATATTTGTCACCTTGTCATAGTATATATACATATAATTACCCAACTTTTCCAATTGAATCAGCGGAAAATTATTGTCTCCATCATATGTCCTTAGAGTGCCATCTATATTATATAATACAAAAGCTTCAGTGTCAGAGCCATTAGCCATTATCCATATTACGTTACTTTTGGAATCATAGTATTCTTCCTGAACTCCACAATATTCTATGTACTCACCAGATGTTATCATTTGCATTGTATTGCTTTTATATGTGTTTTCTATTTTTAATTCTTTCAACTTTTTATTGCTATCCATTTCCATCCATGAAAATATTATTGTAAGTATAACAATAATTACACCAATTACTATAATAGGGGTACGGTCCATAGGGATATGTTCCTCAATTCCTTTATTATCTTTCAACTAATAAACCTCCTTTTAAATACTTTATTATTCTCCGACAAATCCTAATGTTTTAAATTTAATACCTAAACTTACAAAATATCCAATAATTATTATCATATTGTTCATTTAAAAAGTCTTATCTCCTTTATTTTCATTAAGGAATTTAATGATATTATCTCTTTCTTCTTTATCTTTAATATTCATAGGATTTGACATAAATCTTGAGATTTTTTCTTCACATTCTTGGCAAATCAATTTATTATGGACAGTGTATACTATTCCTACATCATTTTTACACAAATTACAATTAAAGGGTGTATCATTATGAGGTGCTTCTTTAACTGAAATAAACCAATATACCAAAGAAACAACTACCCCTATAATTATTACTATATACCAAAAATATTGATTAATGAAACTTAATGTATCTGACAATGTTGGCATTATGAAACTCCTCTCTCATGATACTCTATTCTTATTAAATTACTAGAAGCATACGCTTTAAACGGAGCATTTCATTATTCGTTATTAAATTCTATTTAATCTTTTAAAATTTAAATCTGCTTACTTTATCATTCACATTTTCAATATGCTCATTCTTTGGGTCTATAATAGTTACACTTTCAACTTTCTTAAAATTATTCAAACACTTAATTGCTTCATGAAAACACATACCTTGTCCCTGTTTAGCTTTATAAGATTCTTCATTATTCATTGATACATCCTCCTCTTCTTAATCAATTCTTGTTTAATCCCCCGATAAATCTAACGTTTTAATTTAACATTGTTTCATCCTTTAATTGAATTGTAGCATAAAATACATAGATAATCAAATAATATTATAATTAATTTGTTTTTATATTTAACAACTCATATTCAGGAAGTTGTTTAATAATAGAGTTTATATAATTATAAAAATAATCTTTTCGTCTTTCAAATAAAGGAGCTTTAGAATTGGCTGAATCTAATAATTGTGCCATATGTAATAATAATAAAGAGCAATCCATATAACCATCTGTATTGTTTAACTCATATAACAACGGCTCCCCTATACTGTAGAATATATCATTATGGACATAACCAATATTCAACATTCTATATTTAAAGTTTTCACTTACTTTAATAATAAAATCTGATACAGTACGATAATTTAAAAAACCAATCATTGATAAATTACTACTTCTTAACCATGATGAAAATATAGATTCAATTTTTTTTGATTCATTACTATACATAACTTCTACGACCTTTCTTTTATGTTCTTTTTATCAGGTTGATTATCTGTACGATTCTGATAATAAATTTCTATCTGCCTTGCATACCTGTTACTATTATTTTTATCTATTGTACTAATATTAAAGATACAATTATCATATTCTTGTAAATCGCGATTTACACTTTCAAGAGCTTTAGAAAGCTGTTTAAATGTTTTATTAAACTCATTATATTTACCTATGTATATGTTTTGTGATTCTATGTCATTAAGATTCTTTTCTCTTAATGCTTCTTTGAAAGATTCTAATAGAACAATATCATTCTGTTTTTCAAATAATTCATAGTCAGGATTTCCAACATTATTTTTTATAGTATCAGACAAGTTTTGATACTTATTAATTAATACAATATTGGCATTAGCTTTTTTAAGTGCTTTACTAATCAAGTTTATTTGGTCATAACATTTATTCCTTTTATCATATAAACCTTGCACTATTTGATTAATCTGCTCAAAACTATTAATATCATTATTTTCAATAAAATGTAAGGTTTTTAAATTTCCATTAATACGGTCTATTAAAAATTGTTCTCTTTTACTTCCTGCTGCTAACTCTTGTATTCTGGTCTTTCTTGGATGCATTGCCTTGTTAATAGTATTCTTAAGCATACTGTTTAGTTGTTTTGTATCACTAATAATATATTTTTCTATTTCACTTCTTTGAGTTTTAATAAAACGATTATTAATTTTCTTCTCTCTGTATTCATCATTTATATCATCTATATTGGATAATAAAATAGACGTATCTGTTTTTTCCGTATTATTAACACTATCTGGTAAAGAAACAAAGTCCTGCTTAACAATATTAAGTTGATTATTCAAAATTTTCTTACTTAAATTTTCTCTTATATACTCTTCTCCTACATTACTATCCCTTACAAAACGTTCCCAAGATGGTAATTTAAAAGAAATATGCGCTCTCCATTCTCCTTTTTTAGTTTTATCTTTTACTTCATAATCTTTATTCTTTAGTTCTGTTAAGAGTTCATCATACGTTGAGACCAAAGGTAATATTTCATCAATGTCTTTTTTTAAAGCATTTGCATGTGTTTTTGGATATGGAGAATAGGATTTATATTGCTCTGTATTTCTATAATCACTTTTATTCGCGTATTCTCCCTCCTTTATTTTATTTTTCCTTTCTGTCGGCTCCCAGACTTTCTTATTACCTTCACCGTCAACATAAGTAATTAATTTACATTCCGTTGTTTTTTCTAATACAGCAAGTTCATACTCCTTACAATATTTATCTGATATTCTGCGAATATCTGTAATGGTTTTTAATTTATCGTTAAATTTATTGCCGTTGATAAAGGAAGTTGCGTTAAACTCTATATGATTGTGAACATAACCGGTATTTATATGAGTACTGACAACAACTTGATAATCAGATAAATACTCATGTGCAAACCTCACTCCTATTTCATTAGCTATCATTGGGTCTAAGTCAATGCCAAAATTTTGGACTATACAATATTGTAAATTTCCTGTTTTGCCTTTTGATGGGTTCATTATTTCACGTACTATTTCCCACTCATTATGTGTATTATCAACACTACAATTAAGGCCAGTAGAAATAGTTTTAAAAACAATCTGATTGTCAGCTTCATATGATATGTAACTACCCATTTTATTTAAATATTCAGAAGAGAGTGAATAAGTATTTCCTTTTTTATCTCTTATAACATAATTTAAGCTATCCCTACCATCATTTTTATTTTCGATAATAGTTCCTTTTTTATCTTCTTTATCATATTCCAATGAATTTTGTGCGGTTGTCTTTATTGGATATATAAAAGTGATTGCCATAGATACACCACCCTAAAATGATTTATTCAATACTCACGGTGAGTAAGGATTATTTACAAATCAAAATCATTAATTAATTAACAAACATATAAACATCTATATCATCGAATGAAAAAAAGAATGATTCTATTAATTTTATTACCTCTTCTTTATTTAATTTTCCTGTTCCTGAACCTAGTAATGGTATTGCTATACTATGACAACTATATTTTCTACAGTTAATAATAATTTGTGGTAATATTTTTTTAACAATTTCATAACTAGTAGTCCCTCCGGGGTATCTCATTGTGACCGCATGAAATATGTAATTAGCTTTTAAACCAACTGCACTGGTAACAAACACTGTTCCGACTTTTGAAGGTCTAAAAAAGTTTACAATTTTTTTTGCTTCTTTTTCTGCTAATCCTTTTGTAGCATACTGTATACTCTCAGCAACTCCTTTCATTTTTTTCCTAGCTCCCGTTTTTCCGCCCATATAACCAATTCCATTACTTGCATTTACAATTACATCTGCCGTTGCAAAAGAAATATCTTGATTTTGAATATAATAAATCATAATTTTGAAATCCTTTCATTCTTGAACTCTCTTATATATCTAAAATATGTATCCTTATTTAATCCAAGTTCACGCATAAGTGCATTAGTACCAATTTCCCCTTTTAAAACACGGTCATACTGTTCTGCAAAAACTTCCTTTTTCATTGCCCTTGGTCTGCCGTAATTTTCCCACTCTCCTCGTTCTTTCTTGGCTATTATCCCTTCTTGCTGTCTCTTTTTCTTTCGCGTAAGTTCCGTCCTGGCGATTAAATCATAAAATTGTATTAACATATCATTAATACATGAAAGAATGGCTTTTGCCATTTCATCTGAAATTGTGCTTAAATCCATTTGTGTAGTCGGTATATCAAGAAAAATAACTCGTATACCATGTTCTTTAAAGTATTCTAATTCGTTTTTTGTTTCATCGGCGCGTCCTAAACGGTCATACTCAGGAATAACCAAGGTGTCTTCACTTCTCAAAACATCTTCTTTTAAAACAATATAACGTGGTCGAGAATAATCTTTGCCGGACTGCTTATCCTCATATACCTTTTCTAGTGGATAATTATTTATATTACAAAAATCCACTATGTTTTTGTTTCCTCTATCCAAATGTTGCTCTTTTGATGAAACTCTATTATATCCATAAAAACGCCCTGTTAGCATTTATCATACTCCTAAAGATTGTTTTTTAGTTGACTAAAGCCTTAGGTTACTTAGGTAAATGTGTTAAAATATAAACTAATGCACTTAAACATAAAATAACCTTTTCTACAATAATAATGACGTCCCTGCCATTATAGTTATCATTATGCACTATGTCACTACCCCTACCCCTTTCTTAATGAAGCCCAAATAATCCAATTGCAATGGTAATAATGCCCATGATAAAAAACAAAATGCTAAATATGCATTTTATTTTTTCCAATTTATATCTGTTATCTCTCCTGTGAGAATTGTCCACATAAAGAATATCAATAGTATTATTACTTTTTGTGATTTCAAGCAATAACTTCACCATTATACTTAGCAATATTAAAATTACACCAAAAACAATAATCATCATATCCATAATCATCCTCACTAATTTTAGTTTATATCTATGTTTTTAATTTTATATCCTCTGTTTATTAACTCATTCAATAATATCTGATTTTCTTCTTCCAACTCAACAACATTTGCTCCAAATCTGCATCTTCTTTTATCTATTTGATTTAATCTCATTTCAATATCTTCATCTGATAATTGAGTTACATCAAAAATAGCCATATTATACTCCTCCTATAAATCCTAATTTATTTACTTATTTAATCCCTGCCAGGATTCCCTAATATTCCAACAATTTCAGAAAAATTGAATGAAAGTTCTTCTTCATTATCAGTCTGTATTCTGAAACATGTATCTTCTACAGAAGATATTACCCCTTTATAATTTTTGTCTGTATCCGTTACCACTGTTATCTGCTGATGTAAATAAAAATAATATTGAAAATCTGAATCTGTGGTTAATTCAATGAATGGATATTTTTCTTCTGAGTATTCAATTTTACATATATTATGTACTTCGTAATAAGTTACCATTTACACTCCTTTATCCTCCAATTGTATTATTGGTATTTTTCTAAGTGTTTTTGTCGGGAATAGAAAGTGTAAATAGATTTAAAGCAACTAAAAACAAACAATAGTTACCCTTAGTATTGTCTCCACTATAAAAGAAATAAATTGCTAACCCCAAAGAAATTAAACTGAGTAAAGAAACGAATATAGCAAAAAAAATCTTAATCTTTTCAGATGTTTTCATTCTCATTCTCCCTTATTTATTCTTTTAGATTTAAAAAAGGTTTTATAAAGTATATTAAACAATTTACAACCATGTAAAAATATATTTTGATACATTTTACAACCTAATTATACTACTAAAAAAGCATAATTGCAAAATGTATACTTTTTAATACCAGACTTATAACAATTTTCTTTAGATATATTATGTAGAGCTAATTCTACATTGACATAGCAAAAGTTATGAATTATTTATCCCCAATTGATGATACCCAATGCAGAAACCAAATTACTGTACCAATCAGCAATAAAAAAATAAGTATCAAAAATCCTTTAATAAAAACATTTGAAGTGATAAAAAGGTTATATACTTCTTCAATCATGTTTTATTTTTCCTCCTTTTGTTGTGGAGCAGAGTACCTATTGCTACTTTACTTTCTTCTTTCTTATAGCCTTACTTAATCCAACTATTTTATTTATAATGAACAAAAATATAGGAAATATAAATATTGCAATTAATGCCACAAAAAAGCCTGTATAAATATTATTAATAATTAAATCTATTACCTCGGTTAACATCAAATTTTTCCTTTCATTATCCATTTTTAAACTTAAAAATTACCACCATGAAAGTTCTGTATTTTTTAATACATAATGAAACCAGTCTAAATTTCTTCCAAAATTGCTTATATATCTAATGCAGAGAGTATTGTTATTATCTCTCCAGACCTCTGAAATAATAATTTTATCATCAGAATAATCTGGATGCATCTTTTTAAAACTCTCGGCTAAAGACCAATCTTCATTATCCTTGTTAACCATTTTATGACCTTCTTTATTATGCCAATCCTGCCACTCATTAGATTGAAATTCTTCTGACTGTATCCAATCTAAACCATCGCATATTTTTTGAATGTATAAGTTTTTAAACTTTTTCTCATTATCCGGCATAATATCAGATATACATTCATATATTTTTTCGGCTTTTACAGTATTGTCCATGTCTTATTTCCTCCCTGAATCCTGATTTATTTTTAATAAATAAATTTTAATTTTTAATCTATATCCAGTGTTTCTGCAAGCCATTCTTTAAATTCTTCATTTTCACGCTGCTTATCTAAGCTTTTTCTTTCAATGTAATTATTTATCATTTCATCTTTATTGTCACGACAAGGCTTATTGGTATAATCACATTTCTTGCATAATAAATATTCGCCACATGTATAAAAATCAAGACCTTCACGTCCATAACTACCTGACATAATATTCCCTCCGATTAAATTTATTAAATCTTACCAAAACTTTCCCATTTTCATGTAAATAGACTTGGTTTCACTATCTAGTTCATATGTATAGGAGTTCATATTTTTCCAATAATCATGATAATTGACTTTTTTGTATTCAACGCTTGTAAAGTGAGGAATAGCAATAACTAAAGTATATCCGTCTCTTTCGATATAATCACGCACGCTATATTTTACCCTTGATAAAGTTACTATGCCAATTATAAAAAATGTAAAACACAATATCCATAATAATTTATTTTTTCTATTTCTATCAAACATACAGCGAATTCCAATAGTAGCTATTACAATGAAAGATAATAAAAGAAAGATATACGAAATTACAGCTATATTAGGAAAGAAAACAATATCAAATTTCATATTCTATAAATCTCCTTACATTTAATAAATTGTGATTTTATCCAGCATTACAATTAAAAATCTTCGTTTTCCCAATTTTTCGGACATTCCATAAAATTGTTCTCTTTTTGTTCTATATCTATGAGGTTGTCAATTTCGATTTCAAAGGTAGAAAATAAGCCCCTTAAGCTATGTGTAATTTGTTTCTGTAAATTAAATGAATCCAAGGTAATATTAAAATTTTCTTCATGTATTTCATCTTTTAACTTCATCATTGCTTCAAATATCTTTTCTTCTTTATTTACAGAATTACTAACTTCATCTGAAATTAAATTATAAATGGATAGACAAATTTCTTTCATTATTTTGTAACCATCTATAATACGGGTTTCAAATAATTCATCATTTATATTATTCAATTCATCAGCAATTTCCGTAAATAATTTTCTTAGTTTTTTTAATTTCCTACTATATTCTTCTTTAGGAAGGTAAATGTGCCTACCCCTATTAATAGCATCTGCTCCTAAAATAATAAGATTTTTATCATTATTTTTTATCTTTCCAATATGGACAAGCTCTTCTTGAATAACTACATTACTTGACATATTATTATCATTCATAAATTCTATTCCTTTCTATTGTTTTCTTTCCATTTCTTAGAGCATAATTGCTTTATAAGTTATTAAGACAATTAGAAACATACCAAATATCAACATTTGGTATGTTGTAAATAATCCAAGAAACTTTATGTTAAAATAAGTGTTTTCATAATCATCCTTAGTTATCTTCTCTTCTCTCTTTATTTTTGATTGCAAATCTTTTATTTCTTTTAAGTATTTTAATTTTAATATACTACTCTGGGAGTATCTTTTTTTATCACATATTATTTCATATTTAATCTCTCTTTCAAAAACATCTAACTGTTTTAGTAAAGAACCTTTTAATTCGATAAATAAGTTTTTATCATAATAAACTTCATTAAATTCTTTTTGTGAAATTAAAGTTTGGTATTCATTGAATAAATTATAGTATTTTTTCTCTTTCATTTTTCCTTTCTTTAATAAATTTAGAATATTTCTGGATTAAGGTTTTAAATCACCTCGAAAACATCCAATTTATTAATCCATGCATATTGTAGTTTTTCATAAAATGAGATAGCTTCATTTTCAATAGTAAACATTTTTATTACATATTCTGCTCTTCCATTAGAATGTATATCAGACCCTCCAAATCCATTTGAATATGTTCTAATTCCTTGTTCCTTTTTTACCGCTACAATTCTATACGGTTTATCATATTGCAGACTAGCACTATCAATTTCAATCAGGTCAAAATTATCAAGATTAACAGCTTTATGTATATTCATATATCGCAAGAACATATATTCTTTTCCTTCCATTTTTAATAATAGTAAATATTTATTTAACTTTCAGTTCCCCAAAATTTTGAATAAATTATGGATTGAATATCTCTGAATTCATCAATTAGCATATTCATATCTTGTTTATCATAATTTCCACCTTTTTCGTTTACATGCCTTGCAATTTGATTTATATTAATACCAATTTTATTAAGTTCCTCTGATACGGCCTTTATATCATCTGTTTCAATTTTTATCACAGCTCCATCTACTATTTGCTTTCTAATATAATCACTCATTGAAAGATTGCAATAATTAGCTTTTTCTTTTGCAATTTGAAGTTCTTCTTCATAGACCTTTACCCTAATTTCTTTAGTCCTTGTTCTATGTATTTCTGCCATAAAGAATAGCCTTTCCATTATTTAAGAATTTTTAAATTTAGTATTAATAAAATTGTTTTATTCAGCAATAATTTGCTGAATATTATATAAAATCTCGTATAGATATTGCTTACTGTCGCTAAAGCTACGACCAGTTCCTGGTGCATAGTTTCCATCTTTTAATTTAATTATTTTTGTCCTTTTCATTTCATCTTTTATCATTTCAAATTTCAATTCATCTTGTAACTTTTCTTGTAAATCTCGACATCTATTCATATAAGTATCCCTCCACTCTTAAATGTCAACTTTCTAAATATAAATCAAGTATTCTTTATTAAATTTTCTGGTGGTATATGAAACGTTCTAATTTCAACTATCACCTTAACTTTAGTTTTTGTAAATCCAACAACTTCACCTGTTTGCTTTATAAGGCTATTAGGAATATTTTTAGCTGTACTTAAATTTGTAAAATTAACAACATCTCCAATTTTAAAATCCTCTAATTTCATTGATTTCTTATTTGTATTTAATTCTTTTAATTTCTTTTTTAAAAATTTTTTAGCTTCAATTTCACACTCTTCTTTTGATGTAAAAGAATGTATATTTACAAATTTATATTTTGTTTTTTCATTAGAAATAACAAAATACCAATAATCAATAAATGGCTTATTTAGTAATATCGTATAATCTTCTTTGTAACCGATATAAGAGATTTCTAATTTAATTGGATGTAGTATTTCTTTAAATTTCATGATTATTATTCTCCAATACTTTTTGAAAAAGTATATATTGTTATTTACTCACGGTGAGTAATTATAAGGGGGGTCTTAGGGGGCTTGCCCCAACGTAAGTGACTAACAAGCGGATATGCTACCACGCCAAAGGTGGGGGAGTTTATCCAATGCTTGCTAATAAAAAATCATTTAATATTTTGGCCTGAAAAGCTTATATAAAAACTTTAAAAGAGTATAAATAACTATTGTAAATATCAATATTTCTGAATATTTCCACTGTATAATACTAAAGCCAGTATTATAAAAACTTTTAAAATTTAACCCAAATAAAATAAGTGAAACAATTACTGCTATAGAAGCTAACGATAAAAGAAGTTTTAATATTTTATATATTATCATTCTACACATATCAAATGTTAAAAACAATACATCTAACAAAGCATTCATAATACTCTTTAATAATTTACAAACATTAAAACCAACTTCACTTAATGAATCTTTGATATTCCATAAGAACATTTTTCTCCCCTCCTTATTATCTAACATCATTTTTTGGTACTATGAGTAGTATCTATAACTAATAATTATTAAATTTTACTAACGTAAAATCACAGTATCATTAACCTAAATAATAGGCTTAAACAAGTGCTTTTTTTTCCATCTTCTTTTTTGCTTTTTAGTTGTATAATGTTCAAAAGACAACTTAAAGATTTTTATGGATGACCCCTTTCTTCGCGTTGGAAGTTTATTTCGTTTTCTCCAATTATTACAGCAAAGTTTTGAAGTTTCATCGATTTTTATCGAATCACTTAACAAACCTTCTTCAACTACTTGTACTATAAATTTACTCGTTTTTCCTGTCATAATATTAGATTTCCTTTCCTTAGATAATTTTTATAAATCAACATTCAAAGAGAAATATCTCATTAAACTTGAAAATGGCATACCTAATAACCCAGATATTTCTTTAGCCTGACGATACTCTGTAGCATTATCAAAACTAATAGGTGTCCTTTTTGGTCTGCTTATTCGTCTATTTTCCTTACCAAGAACATCTACAACATTTATTTGTTTATATGTTTCTTCTGACAAAGCTTTACGGATGCATAAAGTACAATACTTACTTCGTGAAAGATTTTTAGATTTTCTTTTCTCTTCAATTTGATTGTATTCATCATCCGTAAACAGAATTTGTAATACTGGATATTTTTCATTTTTCCTAGCTAATATTCTTCCAAATTCCTGTATAGATAGATGATATTTTTCTGCAATCATAGAGACAATTTCTAAATCATTTTGTGTTAATACGTGGTCATTTTGATTTTTCATTTTATCTACCTCTTTAATAAATTTGTTTACCTAATCTCAATGTCTAAAATGTTTTTTCTTTTAACTTTCCCTCCATTTCTTCCAATCATGTAAAACCTTAATTTCTAAAATAAACAGTAAAATAAGGATAATTATTCTAAATATATCATTCATAATTTATATACTCCTTTCCAATCCATACAAGGCATATTTCTTTTACCATTTTCTGTAATTTAGGTTTTTATATGTCAAATTCTCCAACAAAAAAAGTTAAAATAATAAGTAATATAAGACAAACAATAGCTGTCATTTCAGATTTTTTTTTCTTCTGCGGTAAAAAAATTATAATCACCACTGAAAGAATAACTAAAAAAATACTCTTTATTATACCGAAAACATTATTGGTTTTAATAGAAATATAACAAGATAAAAGTGTTACAATACAAAATAATATATCAAAAATAATTACAATTTTTTTAGTATTTTTCTTTAGATAAATTGTCTCTGACTTTTCCTTTTCTAATTTCTTTTTCTTTTCTTCTCTAATCATATCCATGTCAAAATTGTTAGCTTCAAAATATAAGTCTTTAAAGAAATCAAACATTTTATTCCCTTTCCTGATATAGTTCATTTGCTTCATTTTCACAATCACGTTTCATGTAATAGTCATAAAGGAATTCTTTTTGTGCCTTAGTAATCCTGCATTCATTTTTCTTTGTTACAATAGCAATTCCTTGTGCTGGATTGTGAAGAAGAATCCATCCCTTTGTTGTAAGGTAGTCACCAAAACCGCTAATAGTAGAAATAATACCAGCTTTAGTTATTCCAACTTTCATCCATTCTTCCTCAGAAAAATTACTATTTATATAATTTTCTGCCCATTCTTGATGCTTTCCCCAATCTACCGGATGGAACTCTCCGCTTGGCTCTAACCATCCATAATCATCTTCAGTATTTTTCATTTGACGTTTAAGAAAATTTCCAAGCAAAGTATTTTCATACTCCAGCGGCACTACTATATCATTAAATAAAATATCATCAAATTCTTCCTTGTATTCTCTATTAAGTTTTTTCTTATCGAAATCATCCAAGTTACCTACAACAAATGAATACTTTTGAAGTAATTTATCGTATTTATCTTGATTAATTTTAATTTTTTATAACTATCTGATACTAACTTGCCTAAATCCCATTTTTCATCCTTTTCATCCAGATTAGTAAATCCATAATCATCATTTGGATAAGTACCCTTTAATTCAGCTCTACCATCCAATATAGCAATGGCCATATCTAAAATTTCATTTTTAGTAAGTTCATCTGTTTTCATACAGCTAGTTAATAATTCAATTGCATAATCATATTTCCCTTCGAAATAACATTTTTCTCTTGCAAGAGTTGTAATAAATTCCCCTTGTATTTTAAATGATACAGACATTGTATTCTTTTCCATTTATATTTCCTTTCCGATTATTATCCAAGCATAAAAAAGATTGACGTTCATAATAATTACCTTTTACTTAATATCATTATAAACCTCTTGCATAATAAGCTTACATAAATCGTCATGAATATAGTTAAGGTCGTTTTTATGATTAGTATTTAAACTTTTCCATATTTCATTGCTCTTATTTCCCCAGTTCTTCCAGTCATCAACAACTATATAAAAAATAGAACTAGTTCCATTATCCGCTATATCCATTAAAATTTCTTCTGTATCAGTTTCAATGTCAGAATCCGCATTACTCATGCAAAATTCAATAAATTCTGTTATAGTTTCTTTAAGCTGCTCTTTTTGAAACATTATTTCTTCTTTGCATTCTCTTACTAATTCAGAATTATCTTTTAAAACTCCCTCCACTATTTGTTCATGACTATCACTTATAAGTTCAACACGTACCATAAAATTTTTTATATCGTTATATGTGCCATCAATATTTGCATAAAAATAATTTCTCCACTCAGTTTCAACTACACCTAAACGTTTCATAGATAGTCTCCTTTTCTTTGTAATTGCTTTATTTAATTTTATCATATAATACATATAAAGTCAACATATATTACCATCTTAATTAATTTATTGTTTTGCGTAAGCAAAATTTTATTTTATTTTTTTATATCTTAGTGTATAATATTTATATTTGTGGCAATAATATAAGTGTAGGATAGGAAAAACAAATTTATACACCGGAATTATTATAGGGTTGTGTGTTGTCTAAATATAAATTGGTTTTAAAAAAATATAGTGTACAGGTAAGTGGAGGGAAATATAATACCCTTTATTAACTGCTATAAAGTCAGTATTTACAAGGGATTAATCATTTTATGATAAACATGTTTTTAGAATTATAAAAGGCAAAATAGCACTGATTTTAACGTGTTGTTAGAATAAATAAATGGGTTTTTTCATGAAATTAGAATGGATTAAATTTAAGCATTCCCATACATACATTATTCAATATTATTTGTTATTATAGTGAATAAATAAAAGGTTGAAAAGACTTTTTATTTATTTTTAAACACGAAAAAAAGCCTTGTTAATTTGTTCTTAACAAAGCATGTCTCTATAAATTTACATTTTATGTATTATCATGTTTTTGAATTAATATGCAACTATACAATCGGCATAATTTATATTAATTAATGATTTTACTATGCTATGTAACGTTTTGCTGTCTAAGTAATCATCTGAAATACTTTTAATGGCATTTATCATGACTTCATAAATATTTTTACTGCTTTTTTCAGCTTTATTTTGATACTGATTTATTAATATTGTAGCATTGCATAGATTATCAGTGTCATAACTTTTTTTATTTCTTCTACATAGGTTTTTTATAAAATGACATGAAGACATAAACATTGCCTTCTGTTTGGTTTCAGTAGGTTTTCCTTTTTCCATAATTGTTACACATGCAGGTTTAATGAATTCCTTATTGATTGTTATTACGTCATATTTTTTATTTCTTGAATCCACTTTTTTTTCTCCAACGCATATATAGCCTTTGTCTTTAAGTGCTTTACAATATTCTTTCACCATGCGGATTGTAACCCCTAATTGCCCGGATACCTTGTCATAGGAGTCCCCATAATATAATTTATTCTTCTTATTATTTTCCTTATATTTTTGCTTATAGATTCTAAACAAAAAATACAAAAAAGTTCTTATCTCTCCTGCCTTTAAGCTGGCATACATTCTATTAGTAAAGAATATATTATTAGTGTCAACATAATTATTGTATCCATTTTTTACAAAATTATTTCCAATAAAACTTATCTTAATTTCATTTTTATAATTATCATTTTTCACTTTTTTTATTAATTCAAATGATTCAAGTGCATTAAGCGCATTGTAAAATTGAGCATCACTACAACCGACTGTTTCGATTATATCTTTATAGTAAACCTCACTTTCACCTTTTTCATTGACAATATTTAATAAATCCAGTGCTAAAACCAATGTATATTTACTTAATTCATACTTAAATAATTTTTTTAATAAATCATCTTTGATTTTTTGCATAAAAAGACCCCTTTCTGCTCGGACAAACATAAAGAGGTTTCTGAATATGACATAATATTACAATATATTTCCTCACCGTGAGAAAACGTGCGAGAAATAATCATAAAACTTATTGACAAAACAATTTGCAAGTGATATCATGTACTTACAAACTAAACAATAAGCCTAACGGCATATAAGAAACAACTTATTAAGTGAGAAATTGGAAACAACCTTTGGTCGGGTGGGTTTCCTTTTTTCTTGTCCGAAAAACTAAGTTAATTATATATAAATTTACCAAATGTGTCAAGTTAATTGCTTAAACATTGACTTTTTTCAGTTATTTTAAAAAAATCCCCGCAATAAAACATTGCAGGGATTTTTAAAGTTAAGATACTCTTTTAGAGAAAGTAAAGATTATTATAATGTACCCTTATCGCAATGTCAAGATATCCTTATTAACTTAATTTGCATATGTGAATTATAATAATTGCTTATATTTTTTTTGTTTAATTTCATCGACTTCCTTTTGTAAGTTTTCCCTTTTGGTTTTAGCATCCAAGTAAAAACCAAATACCTGACTACGTAAATTATCTGCTTCATCAATACTTATATTGCTTACGAATTCTTTATCATCAAGTTTTTTTAATATATCATACCACTTCTTCTGCTCTCTTCTTAAATCACCTAAAACAACATATTTATTTTGGATATATTCAACATATTCCAAGCCAAAATTTACATCGTCATTTTCCTGAGAACTCAAAGTTTTTAATGAAGAACAAATAATATTATGATATTTTTCTATCATTTTCAGCAGCAAAAGAAATTCAGATGAATCCACTTTAATGTCTCCTTCTTTTGGTGCATAATCTTCTAAATTCATTTCAAATATGCTTTTCATTCCTGCCCCTCTCAAGACCTCAAAAACGTCTATAATCCTTTTGATGGCGCCTTATATCAATGTTATTAGGATGAAGCCATACAAGGGCTTTTAAAGCCCTTGTATGGTGGTATATTATGCAACGTTTATCATTGTATTACCTGCAAATGTTTCAAATTCTATTCTTTTATCAAGAGTATATTCTTGTGCAAGTTCGGTAACCCCATTTAAAACACCCCATCGTGTATGTCCATAATTCAAGTCAATTATTGACACCAGTTTTTCATAACCTTTTTCGGAAAGTTTTAATTCTCTTTTAGCTTTTTCTAAATACATTTGCATTTCATAATCTTTTAAAAACACTTCTTGATTATATCTTATACTATCAAGTGCCAGGTTATCAATTATATCAATATCTTTATACAAACGATTAAAAGCTTCCACTTTTCCATCTGACATTTTTGACCCTATATGTGTCTGTCTAAATAAATTTCCTCCTTTTTCCGTAACAGTCATTCCATTATTGCAAACAAGCCTAAAAATATAGTAATTAACAGTAAGTCCCCCGCGTCCAACGTCAGACGATGAAACTGTGAAACCACTATAAATAGGTGATTTTTCCCCCGTTACATCCATTGGTTCTCTATTAACAAAGCGCAAATTCATTCTGTCTTCTGATAGGTAAACATCATTTGCTTTGTATTTACCTGTGTCAACAGAATTTTGCAATGTCCTTATAATTCTATGGCTGTCAAAAGGAACATAAGTATCTGATAAAACCGCTCTTACCACACCGTTCTGTTCCCTAACTAATAACTTTTTATCACAATCATTTGCCCATGCCCTAAAATTTGTTATAGCAAGGTCTCCTTTTCCAAAATCGAAACACTTATTAATATATCCGGCAGGAACTCCTAATCTAGTACAAAGTTGACTAAATGCAAATTCTGTTATGTCGGAAGTCCTAACAGTTCCTTCGGTTGTCTTATATACAAATTTCATATCATCAGTAAGTTTAAAATTAATATCACTACTATTATCGCAATAATAATTTTCCCACTTTTCGCAAAGAGATATGCTTTGCTTTGATAATTCCTTCAAATCAACCTCTTTGTTTTTCTGAAAAAATGTATTTGATATTCCGGTATTGCCATAAAGAGATTCGAAACCTTGTTTTGTAATCATCTTGATACTCCTTTCATTGATTTTTAAGTTATCTATATTTTATCATATAATACATATAAAGTCAACTTTTTTCATAAAGGACTATCCAATATATTGAGAATTATCATCTATGTATTGTGCATTTAAAGCATTTTTACCATCAGTTTCACCTTGCTTGAATGCGCCATAATCATTTAAAGGAATATTTGTATCTGTAGTTTTAATATCCTTAAATTTTTCATCCCAATCTTTTTCTACCTCTTTAGGAATAACCAATTGCAAGGCTGTGCATTGCTTATTTAATTCACCTTCAATACCATTTAGATAACCTGAACAATAAGAATTATAAATTCCATAAGCAAAACCATGTTCTTCTCTGTGATTTTTTTCATATGTTTTTGCAAGTCTTTTACCAACCGAAAAAAGATAAGTAAATACCCTACGTGCAATCATTATATCTGTTATATATCCTCTAAATGTAACTATAGTTTCTCCGCCACTTAGCCAATAAAACTTACAGCAATAATTATTAGCAATAATTTGTCCTAAATTATATTTCCATTTGTCACCCGTATTTAACTTAACAGTGACCTCGCGTATTTCTTCATCAGTATCATTTTTCTCAAGTGTAATATTGTATTTAGCAAGAAGCTTTTGCGCCATTAAACTTGCAGAAATAGCTTCATGCTCATTATCACTTTCCGCAAGTGCTAATAATTTTTGTATTTTTTTCATAATTTCATCATTTTTATTACCTTCATCGCTTTGCTTTAAATATTCTAACTCTAATTCTTTCTTTGTATATTTAAACGAAATGCAGTCAAAGTCAACATGTGCAAAGAAATAATTGTAAAATTTGTCCTTGTTGCGCTTTAATTTAATACCTCGATTATGGTTATTTAAATCATCGTAAAAAACTGTCAGAACAACCCCACCATCAAGTAATTTCATTATAGTTGGGCCTTGATATTTTCTATTAACATATGTAGTATTGTACCGATTAAAGTCATTTTTACGATACTTTAAATCACACTCTTCTAATATTCCTATAGTTTTTTTAATGGCAAAATTTATCAAATTTTCTTCCGTCACTTTAATCTCCTTCTCACCGTGAGTAACTTGTCACAATTTCATTTGCAGCTTTTGACTATTTCATTTCATGAATTATTGTTCTAAAATGGTAACATTGTATATTATAACCACCTGCTCCAATTGTGTTAACACTTGCTTTTCCTCTAGTTCCTATGATATAACCGTTTAAATTGCCTTTTTCGTCTATTGATAAATAACTTGCGTCGGTAATCTCTCCTACTATGTCATTAGTTTTTTCTATGATATAATCATATTTACGGTTATATTCCTCTTTTAAATCGTTCTGCATTGTTTCGTGCCATTCTTTAGCTCCATGTTCAAACTGAGTAATATGAATCCAATCTTTTTTAAATTTAATTTTGTATTCTTTGTGAGCTTTTTCGGTTTCATTTCTTTCTTCTTTTGTTGCACTATGTCTTTGAGTATTAAACCAATTACAGTAATTTCTATCATGTTGATAATAGTCCGATAATGATATATCATATTTTTTCTTTTCTTCTGTATAAAATTCTATATTTCTTTGTAGCCAAGCATCTAAGAATTGAGTTATTGCTAAAACGTCACGACTATTCGCTTTTTCATTTGCTATTTTTAAATCAGATTGTAAATTATCAAGCTGCTTTGTCGCATAATTCAATTCCTTTTCCGTACTTGTTAAATCATATTCACTATAGTAATAAGGATTGTTTTCCCAATTAGATTGTTTTGCTTTCTGAATTCTTTCTATCTTTTTATTTAATTTATCTATTTCTTTTTGTTTACCTTGAATACGTTTAGTTATAAATTCTATACTTGCCATAATAATTCCTCCTATAATCAGGTATGAAATATTAGATTTATTTTCTATATATAGAATACCATGAAATACACATAAAGTCAACTACTTTTTAAACTTTTCACCGTGAGGAGATAAATAAAAAATATATTAAGGTTGATAGTACGATAACAATGTGAATTTTATACTTATTTTTCATCGGTGTATATATAATACCAGCGTTAAGAAGCCGAAAGAGGAACAATAAATGCTTGCATTTTTTGTTCCTCTGGTACCCGTAAGTGGTATCGACTTTAGCGTGCCCTTTAAACGATTTAGTGGGTAAACACTTATAAAAATAGCTTCAAAAAACCCCGGATAATTATTATTCCTCCGGGGTAAAATGACAATGCTTTCTATTGTATACAGGAGCATACACTCCTGTATTGTCCATTCAAAACTCATCCGTGTTGCTTTCTTATTCCACTAATTTTTCAATCTCACAAGGTAAAGCGTCCTTATTGGATTTTAATAATTCAAGGAGGTTTGATTGAAATTTCTTTCCAAGTGTCATACCTGATGATATGTGATAATTAATTTCATCTACCGACATACCCCATTCTACATCATTATATAAATACAACTCAAAAATTTCTTCAAATAATAACTGTATTTCAGAGTGTTTAACTTTTTCTTCCTTACAAATTACGTAAACTTTTTTAATCGCACCTTTTAAGGTTGTTCTTCTTAATTTTAATTCGCTTAAGTTATCTCGAGAGAAATTCCTGTCCCATTGGCTTGGTCTACGTTGAGCAAAATCAGCAGTAACTCCAAATAAAAATAACATCCTTTTAACATCTGTATCAAGTGCAGGATATTTGTCCAGCATTTCTTTAATTCTTTCATCCATTTTTTAAGTCTCCCTTATTTTGGGTATGCAGATTTAGGTGTGGTATTTTTGTTAACTCAAATATCTGTCTCATTATTTGCATACGGATTTAATTGTGGCATATCTGCACTGAATTCTCATTTATGAATTTACTTGTAACACTTCGTATGTAGGTTTCCATTTCATTAATAAATTCGTTATACAAGGAAAAAGATATAATACTGCTATCATTATTTAATTTACTTATTACACTTTCTCCCCATGAACCGTTTTCCAAAAAAACACAATATTCTGTTTGAGCATAGGCAATTCCTGCTCTTCTCACCCTATCACAAATCATGTCAATATTTTCAACATTAGCAATACTATTAATTTGCTTTTCTAAATATTCTTTTGCTTTCTTATATTGGTTCTTTAAATATTTACAAGCAATTTTTCTTCTTATTTCCATACTGTTTACCTCTCTGAATAATTTAATACCACAATTTTTATTAAAACCTTATCAATTAGGCATTTTAGCAAATGCCACAACTAATTCCTCGTACCCCTTATTTTTTATTTGATAAAGCAACCTCCCGAACGACTTACCTGTTAAATCTACTCGCTTAGACATATTACCTCGTTGACATTACCGTATTGTTGTATTATTGTATAGCTGTCGGATAAATCCGTGGATTGAAATAGTATAATAGTATTTGGAAAATGGAGATGTCATTTAGATAGCTCTATTATTTTACTAGCTCTCTTAGCTTATCAACACCTTCTTCGGATAGAAAGGAACAAAACCAAATATCACTCGTTTTATCAATGTCTAAATATTTGCACATTATAAATGTATCATTTTCTCCTGTGTACCTATTCAAATTTGAATGCTCCTCAGAACAAAATAAGCCGTCTTTGTGTAAAAAATAATAACGCGTTCCTAAGTAAATTTCACCATCATAAAAATCGCTTTCTTCAACAAGAACTCCGTCCTTTTCTAATTCCTTTTTTGTCATCCTTTACCTCCCGTTTCTTCTAATTATACAATAATTATGTAGTTGTTACAATTTCGCTTTATAGCTTAATAATTCAATATCCAACTTCCAAATTTATTTTCATAGTAAGTTGATTTACCAGTTTGGCTAATAACTTCTAATACCTCATGGGTTCCATGCTCTCTCCTAAAATTAATTTCAAAAGCATTTTCCACATTAATTCCATCTAACCAATTTTCTTCTACTTCAAACCATTCACCATTACTTAAATTACATATGTCATATTTTCCATTTTTATTTTTCTTCATTTTTATTTATCCTTTCACCATTTATTTTCCAATACTCCTTAATTTCATTTAAATTTACCTGCCACCCTCTACCTACTTTTCTTACATTAAATAATCTTCCATCCTGACACGCTTGCTTTATTGTTTCATTATTAATACCCACAATCTCGCTTGCCTCAACCAGTGAATACATACCAACATTTAACTCTATTACAGTATCAGTCATAACCTTTGATAAATCAGATTCAAGTTCGCTTTGTGCTCTTGTGTTCCAGTGGGAAATCAATCTTATATCAGAAATATCACTTAAAAGTATGTTTTTTCTCATTTCTGTAATTCTATTTAACAATAAATCATTTTTACAATGTTTAGTTGCCACTTCTAATATATTATTAGCTGCATCTTTGTAGGTTGTATTCTTTTTTGTTTTAGTCATTATTTCTTCTGTCTTACCATATGTTGGGAATTTTAAATTAGTATTGGCTTCAATATTCCTAACTAAGAAAGTATTGCAACTAACCATTTCTTTTACCAATTCTTTTTGTTGTTCATTCATTTTGATATTCTCCAATTTATATTTAATTAATTATAAATATACTCGTTACCGGATATATTGTCAACACATTATACCCTTTATCGGATACAAGTATATGCTAACAATTTTCGCTTTCTTTATATGCCTTATCATATACAGCTATTACAACATTTTCAAGTGAATTTCTTTCACTGTAACTTTTCTTTTTCATGACATTTATCATCTTTTCCGTTGTATATGTTATGTTCTTCATGTGATTTTCTCCTATAATCTCAACCAAATGTTAGATTTATTTTCTATATATAGAATACCATATAATACATATAATGTCAACTATTTTTTATTCTTCTCACCGTGAGGAGACAAATAAAAAAACATATTAAAGATGATAGTACAATAACAATGTGAATTTTATACCTATTTTGCATCGGTGTATATATAATACCAGCGTTAAGAAGCCGAAAGAGGAACAATAAATGCTTGCATTTTTTGTTCCTCTGGTACCCGTAAGCGGTATCGGCTTTAGCGTACCTTTTACGTTGTTTATTATTAATTTAGTCATGTCTATAAACGTTTAAGACTTAAAATAAGTATTGACTATTGACTGAATTTGCAAACAAGAACAGTCCTAATGAGTACGTTAAAAAACAAAATATGATACCAGTCCCCATACGACTGCAATTATTAATACAAATAATGAAAAATAAAGGAATTGAAGATTTTTAGCAGAGTTGTATTTATTAAGTCTTTGGAAAGATTCTATGTCGCTATCTGTTAACTGTAATTTTGCTGTTAACTTATTTTCAATATCATAACAGTTTTTTAAAAGATTCTCAAATTGGCTAATATCTCTACCACGGACACGGAATTGTTTACTATCCTCACTAAGATGTATAATGCTCCCTTTAATAAAGTATCTTAGCTCTTTAATATTTTCCTTTTCATTATTGTAATCCGTTAACTGTTCTGTGCTTATGTTTTTCATATGTACCAAAATCCTTTCATCGTTCATATCAGTAAAATAATAAGCCCACCATAACGGTGGGCAAATATTATTTATTAAGGGGAAAATAGTTACTTGCCTGATTCTTTGTAATTAATAATTTCCCTTGTAATGTCTTTTAGTTCCTTGTTAAATACATTTTCTTTTTTATATTTGGAGCCTACGCTTTCCATTTCAACAAGCAGAATCTTAATCATGGTTGACATGTTTATGATTGTACTTTCTGCTTGTTCTGCACTAGCAAAAGAATAAAAATTGTTTAACAGTCCATCTAAGGAAGCAAGGTTTTTAATTATTTTTTCGCCAGATGAAAGTCTTTTTTCCTCTTCTGTCAAAGGTTGTTTTTTTTCGTTTTCATCTTGGCTTTCTTGATTTTCCTGACTTTCTTCTTGATTGTTTCTATCACCGAGTTTTTGGGTAAAATCAACAACATTGTTTCCATTCTCCGAAAAAGAATTATCAGAAATGCTTTCATCAGAAGCGGTTTTTTCTTCCTGCGAATTTTCATTCTCTTGGGTCTCTTCTTGTGAATCTTCTTTCATCAAATTTTCCGTATTGGTTACATCATGGTTTATTTCACTGTTTAGAACCACCGTACTTTTTTCGCTGGTTTCGTTGGTCTCGCTTACAGTTTCGATTTGCTGATTTTCAATCATTTTTACAGGTGCATCATTTTGATAATTAACTGGGCGATTGTCTTCGGATAAGTCCATTTCAATTTGGATAATTTCAAGCCATGTTCTTTTTCCCTCTCTATACCCTGTGACAATCTTCTTGATAATGGGTCTTGTAAGCTCCTGTTCATTATCCATGCACTCATGCATTATATTGAGTATTTCTTCTTGCTGTTCGGGACTGTGCGTATATAATCCGCTGTCAGTGATGCTTGACATACCGACTTTGCCTGCCTGCACCATATCCCATATAGGAAGAATAACGGAGTTCATCTGGTTGTAACGGTCAGCTTGTGCAAGCTTAAGTCCTAATCTTTTTGCTATTTCTTCTCGAAAGCTACCTGTGAAATTAACTTCCTTTAAATATTCCTCATGCATTTTATATCTTCTTGAAAAAAGCAAAGGGTCTTTTGCGCTGTCCCTGTGTGCATTGGAAAGTAAAACATAGTTATAAACTTCTGAATCACTATTAAAATGTCTTAAAATACAGGGAAAGGATTTCATTCCCTTTTTTCTTCCGGCGGCTCTTCTTCGGTGTCCTGCAACAATCATAAACTTTCCAGGCTCCATTCCAAAGTCAGTGATTTCAAGCGGGTCAGTAAAGCCTATTTCATCAATTGATTTCTCAATGTCTTCCGTCATTGTTATGTCTTCATTATTTTTAGGATAATCAAGTAAAACAGAATCCTCGTAGTATATGATAGTTATTAAATTTGCTTTTTCGTTGCTTATTTTAGCAACATTCTGAAATGTTTTTAATCCTTTTGCACCATCTAATTTTCCCATGTTTTTTCTCCTTATCTCAGCTCTTCTATTCTTTGTTCCATTATATCAACTAAACGTTCATAAGCAGCTTTACTTTTACTAAAAACCTTATAAAAACTCATTGGCCTACCCCACATAATAGCTTCGCGTAAATCAGCCATTAAGGGTATTTGAACGTCTAAAAACATATCTCCGAACACTTCCAGCGTTTCTTTTATTGATATATCAACAGCACAGTTTTCCATATATCTTGAAAGGAAAATACCAAGTATTTTTAAATCCACGTTTACAGCTCTTGCACTGTTTACAGTGTCCATTAAATCTTCATATCCATCGACAGAATAAAAGTCGCTGGAAAATGGAACTATTACGTTATCTACAATTTGTTGAAAGCAGATGGTATTTAATTTCATCTTGTCAGGTGGCATGTCAACCAAAACCCATTCGTACCCCTCTTCTTCAACAAATTTCTTAAAATCTTCCTTAACGTTAATTGTATCAAGATTTAAGAGAGTTTCGTCTTTGAATCTTTTATCAGCTGGCATTACATCCACGCCATAATATTTAGGATACGCATTTTTCCTTGAACAAAAATAAGCTTTTTTAACTGCTTCTCTTGCTTCACACGCTCCTGTTATGTAGTCAAAAGCTGTAAACTTTATTTCTTCCTTATTTTCCATTAATAAAGTTTTTGTGCTGTTTCCTTGTTTGTCAAAATCTATTACCAATGTTTTTTTACCGCGTTTTGCTAATACACCAGCCGAATGATATATGCTTGTTGATTTTCCACATCCACCCTTGCCATTAATATAAGCAACGCTATTATAATTACGGCTCATTTTACAACCTCTCTTTCTCAATTCCTATTGATTATCTTTACTTTTCTTTATTATAGCATATAATACATATAAAGTCAACATATATTTTAAAGTCTTTGTATCTATTCTATGCTATAAAAGATACTGTGAGTGTGAGAAAACCCACAGTATCTTTTTCTATTTCTACGAAAAAGGTGTTTCATCTCCAAGGTCATCAGGAACATTATAAAAGCCGTCCCCTGTGTTTTCTGTTTCTCCTGCATTTTCAGCGGGGGTACCGTTATTAATAATGTCAAATTCCGTAACGGTTATTTGAGGATAAGATTTTTTAGTTTTGGTGGAATATATATTCCTAATGCTTAATTCCGTAACTGAAATCTGAGCCTTATTATGTAAGGTAAGCGCCTTTTCATAAGCCTTTCCGCAAAAGGCAACGTTCCAGTAGTCATTGTCCCAAGTTGCTTTGCCTTTAACCTCTCCTGTCTTAATTCCATCCGAAAGTAAACCAAATACGGTTTTATCCGTATAATCCACTTTGACACCGTTAACCTCTCTTGCCTTTTTAAAAAAGGTGAATTTTTTACCCTTTTCTTTGTTATCAATTTTAAAATACATTTTTAATTCCTCTCTTTCTCTAAAAGTAAGTAATTAATTTTTATTACTCTTATATTGTATCATATAATACATATAAAGTCAACTATTTTTAAAAATTTTTATCACCGTGAGAAGCAATAAAACCATATTAAAGGTGAAAGTACTCTGTAAATGTGAAGTTTAACACCCCTTTTCACATCGGCGTATATAAGTATACCAGCGTTAAGAAGCCGAAAGAGGAATGAAAAATGCTTGCATTTTTTGTTTCTCTGGTACCCGTAAGCGGTATCGGCTTTAGCGTACCCATTTGAAAGTGTTTTCGTTTAGCCAATTATGACCCTAGATGTTTGAGGAGCATAGCGACGAGTTGACCTTGGGCGCATAATAAAAAGTAAAATAGAACATAGAAGCAATTTTATGGTTGATTTTAAATTATAATAGATACAGATACTTTTTAAGATTAGTAATTTTAAAAAGTTATATTACATTTTCATTTTAAAAAATATTGAACATAGGAAACGGTCTAAAAAACACATTTATTATAGTAATTAATAAATGTGTTTATTTATTTAAATAAATAAAACACTCACGGTGAGAATTTATCGTGGCATAAACTAGAAAATTTCAACGAGAGTAGTTTTTGTATTTAAATAAATAAACACATTTGTTGAGTGATAAAATAAATGTTTTAGAATTATCAATAAAGAAACATTATGAATAAATTAAAAACCAAATAAAAACAAATAATACAATTTAAATTACCCATTATAACTTTCAAAACTAAGATAATTAAGCAAAGTGAACACAAAAATAATATACTTAAAAAAACATATAAAATCACTTGACAAGGCAAAATGACAATGTTATAATCCTGCTATAAAGTATTACCATTTCTAAACATTTCAAGGCTATAATAAGTTGAGAAATTTTAGATTTTATGGCATAATATACTATATTAATCAAGTGATTTAAAACAAATGAGAGGAGAAATATACATGAAGAAATCAATCAAAGCATTGGCAACATTAACACTATCCTTATCCTTAATATTATCAAACTCCGTTTTTGCAGGTGCAGAAACAGCTCTTGAAGAGCAAACTAAAGAGCATGAAAATTCTATTAGTAGTGGTGTAGTAGATTACAATGCAAGTATTCAGAACGGAACAACGACACCAGACTTTTCAGACCCATCTGCATACATTAATGCAGTCACAGGAGGGACAAATTCAGCCGGCAGCACAAGTACTTCATCCAATGCAAATACAACTACAAACCCATCTACCAGCACTAATAACAGCGAATCCAGCACCAATAGTACTGATGTAAAAAACGATGCTTCTAATAAATTAACAACCGAGGACACAACGGTAAAATTTGAAGAAGCTACACAAACACTTGTAAACAGTTTCACATTTAGTAATAGTAATATTATTGTTACACCAGACAACAAGACTACAACAAATGTGTATTTAAAAAATCTTAAAATTGAAGTACCCATTACAGACAGTGAATTTAATACATATTATGCATACATAAAAGATGGAGATAAAGTTACGGATGATACAGTATGGAAGTCTGCAAGTACTACTGTTACTATTACACAAGAAGGAAAAGGAAAGGTGTATTTCAAAGTAAGTGATGGCGAAAATGAGTACCTCGCTAATACAAACAGTTTTGTACTAGATAAAACCAAACCTGTTGTTAAAGGTATTGTGTCAGGGAAAACTTATTCCACAGCAAGAAACATTACTATTAATGATACAATAAGTGGAATAAAGAGTGTAACCGTTAATGGTAAAAAGGTAAATGTAACAAAAGAACTCTCTTTATCAAAGGCAGGAAACTATACGATTTCAGTAACCGATAATTCCAACAATGTGGCAACATTAAAGTTTAAAATAAAGTAAAAAAGAGTAGTCAATAAAAAAAGCCCCTTAAGGGCTTTTTTTATTGACTACATTTCTATTTCTGCAAACGCGGTAAATAATCTATTTTCTTTATAGTACTCAACCCCGCGTTATTTACAGCTTTAATATAAATATATCCTTTGAAATTCATAGGTAAAGACAAGGTGTTTTCTTTTAACACAACCCATTTCTTACTAATCTTCTTGCCTTTAGGTACAACTTGATATTGTAGGCTATTTTTATTACTTATGCCATAATCAACAAGCACATCAAGGTTTATATTACTGTAAGACAGTTTTTTCTCACCGGAGGATGATGTCTTATAAGGATTTACAGGCGATAGTTTAGTGTTTACAATAGGAGTACTTTTATCAACAATAATATTATTCATTGAAATCTTTTGAACATTTCCTGTCTTTTTATTCATTAGGTAAAAGATGTATTCTGTATACATATTGTCACCTTTTAAAGAAAGCTTTGTACTCCACTCTTTAATATCAGTCGAAAGTAGGTATCCATTCTTTGCAGATATTACTCCCTTGCTGCTAATCCATCCTTTCATAATATTGTCTTTGTAATACAATAAAGAACCATCACTTAAAGAAATAAAATCAAATACTTTAGAATTTTTACCCTTAAGATTTGAAACTTTTATAGTATTTTGCTTTACATCTAAGATATTGCAAGCATCATTTTTAGAAGATGTACTTAAATCAACATAAAAAAGGTTATCATTCTGACTTAGCCAAAAAGTTTTTACATCATCTTTTACTATCAGTGTTAATACACCTTCTTTGACTGGATACCTTGTAAAATCAACTTTAATCCATTTATCTGCTGTTGCATATTTGATTATATCTCCACTCTTAAATGCAGAAAGTTTAATCTTGATTAGCTTAGTATTATCTACATAGTAAGAAGAATATGAGCTACTTGAAGGCTTTGCTGTAAGGTCTTTACCATTCGATATTACATGACTATCTCCCTCTATATTTATCGGCTTTCCTGTAATTCCATCATTTTTTCCGTTTGCGGTAACATCAGAATCTTTAATATTAACTTCACCGCCATGTATGCCGTCCCCATTATCACCAGTAGCAATAACCGTACTGCCATTTGTAATATTAATAGGGTCACCAGAGATACCGTTTTGTCCACCATGCGCATTGACGTTTGAATTGTCTATATTGACTTCACCGCCATGTATGCCATCCCCATTATCACCAGTAGCATTTACTGTACTGCCATTGATAATATTAATAGGGTCACCAGAGATACCGTTTTGACCTCCGTGTGCATCGACATTTGAATGGTCAATGGTAACCTCACCGCCATGTATACCATCCCCATTTTGACCTTCTGCTATTACCGTGCTGTCTTTTATGTTAATGGGGTCACCTTGTATGCCATCGTCTTTACCTTTTGCAATAACAATACTATCAATAATAGTAACTTCACCGCCGTGTATGCCATCCTCTTCTGTTCCATTCGCTTCTACGTAACTTTTATCCTGTATTGTTATATTATCTCCTTCAATACCATTTCCGCCAGTAGTGCTAACATTTGAATGATTTATTTCAACTACTGCACCTTGACCGCCAATTCCTGCGCCTGAGCCATTACCAACGGCAGTTACGTTTCCACCATTTATAATTATTGTACCGCACTCTTCACCTGCTTTACTTCCAATACCAGCACCACCAGATGAACCTTGTGCATACAAGAAATCATTATCAGTTCCATTTAAGATTACCGTAGCATCTTTCGGAACTTCTAACCCTGCATGATTTCCACCGCTTATTAGCTTGTTATCTCCAACAAAAGTTATGTTTGCTGTTGCACCAGAATTTATCCCTAAAGCCACTTTATCTTGTGTAGAGCAGTCTATCCATACATTGTTAAGAATAATGTCTACATTTCCACTTTCCACCGTAATATTGTTGCTTGTAGCCGTACCTTTCGGGTTCTGAAACACTTCATATATTCCGTCATGCTCCAGCTTCGTACCATTCTGGATAACTCCAGAATCAGTAAATACAATATCACCATTATTAATGTCCAGTTTTAAAATAGGCTTTTCTTGGCCTGGATTTTGGGGGTTGTTAGGGTCTGTATTTCCGTTATCTGTATCAACTGGTATTTCATACGTAAATCCGTTATATTCAACTAATATTGTATGCTTACCTTGTGTCAGCCATAATGTCAATTCTCCGCTGTCAGAAGTATGCATATAGCGGATATCTGTACCATCGATGGTTACTTTTACGTCAACATCTTTAAACGGTGTTTTTACAACATATTTTACAAGGTCTGAGCCATCAGGTGGGGTTACGGTTAATTTACCATTGATGTAATGAAAGTCATAATTATGACTTGGATTTCCACCATCAACATATATGGTATAGGTTCCTACATCATTTGTATAAGTATCCTTAATATATGCATTAGGTGCTTTAAATCCAGTTAAATTATTTTCATTTTCTCCATTTATAAACCCTTCATAGGAAATGGTAAAAGGTTCTGTAACCTTTCCGTATTCCTTCGTTGAATTAGATGTTACATTTAATGATTTCTTTGTAATAGTCGCCTTTAAATCCGTTGGTAACGTAACGGTATAATTTCCGCTGTCTTCTCCTGTTAATTCACCAGATAAATTCACAGGTATATCTTCATCAACATTTTTGTCAGAGAAACTTGCCACTAATGGAATTTTTACGTCCTCTCCATTTTCAATTCCATCCAATGAGAAAACAATTTTCGCATCTGTAAGACCGTCATATGTTTTATCTAAGGCAACAACATTAAGAGATAGTTCCTTTTTAATCACGGTGAGTAAAACACTGTCCGAAAGAAGTTTTCCGCTCTTATCTTTCATTCCCTTATACTCAAGGGTCAAGTTATGTTCTCCAACGGCACCATTAAAATTTAAAATATCACATTCTACAGTGTCTTTTACACCTGTTGCATAAGTGACTGTAGCTGTTTTATTAATACTGGATGTTGTTTCCCCATAATGGATTGATTGGGTCGGTTCCGTTACAGATAATTCTAAAAGAAAATTCTTTACTGTAATATTCAATAAATCCGTAAGATAAGTTCCTGTTTTGGTTGCCATTCCATTAAAGGTCAAAGTAACGGTTTGCTCTCCGCTTGCATCCGTTCCAAGGGATGGAGTGCTATTATAATCATCATTACAGGAGACAACTTCTGTAACTCCTGTGGCATAAGTAACGGTTGCCGTCTTATCTATGGTATCTCCATAAAAGACTTCCTGTTCAGGGGTAGTGGCTGTAATAGATAAAACAAAATTCTTTACGGTAACAGTGGAAGTAACTGAAAGGTGTGTCCCTGTTTTAGTTGCCATTCCTAAATAAGTCAGGGTAACGGTTTGCTCTCCGCTTGCATCCGTTCCAAGGGATGGAGTGCT
>JAEZKY010000253.1 GCA_023435985.1 Bacillota bacterium
ATTCAAAATTTTAATTGGAGAGTTGTTTTCTTTATAAATATTCCAATTGGAGTAATCGCTACAATAATGGCTATCTTAATATTTAAGGAATCAGGGAATAAGTCCACAAAGAAATTTGATATTATTGGATTTTTGACATCAAGTATAGGAATGTCATGTGTTCTTTACGTACTTGGACAAAGCGATATAGACTGGAGCGATATTAAAAATATTATGCTTATGATTATTGGATGTTATAGTCTTATAATGTTTATAGTGAATGAATTGCTAATTGAAGAACCTATGCTTGATTTAAGGCTTTTGAAAAATTATACTTTTTGCATGAGTAATATTATTATGAACGTTGCAATATTAGCCCTTTATGGTGGTGTGTTTTTAATGCCCATATTTCTTCAACAAATTAAAGGACTTGATTCGCTGAGTGCAGGGCTCATACTATTCCCTGAAGCTATAGCAACTGCTATTTCAATGAATGTTTATGGTAAGTTTGGAAATAAAATTGATATAAGAATATTTGCTGTAGCTGCATTAATTTTAATAGGTTTTAATAGTTATAGCATGTCAAAAATAACCTTGGATACTTCAAATTCAACTATTACGATTTTATTAATGATTAGAGGTTTTGGAGTAGGATTTCTTATGGCACCAGTTCAAGCTATAGGTTTTAGCGGATTACCTAAAGCAGCAATGGCAGATGCTTCAGCTTTAATGAATACGGTAAAACAAATAGGAACATCTATAGGCATTACAGTTATT
This sequence comes from Bacillota bacterium, assembly GCA_023435985.1. Taxonomy (GTDB): domain Bacteria; phylum Bacillota; class Clostridia; order Clostridiales; family Clostridiaceae; genus Clostridium. Next base: position 757 of record JAEZKY010000253.1, read on the forward strand.
ACAAGCATTATGCAGCATAGAAATGTAATTGATTATTCTAACTTAGCAGCACAAGTAACTTCGTTTAATGAAAATAGTATGAAGCTATATAAAATGATTCAGAGTGTGGTTATTAAAAGCGGGATATCTGCTGGTAATGCAAAGGGGATAGCTTTAACAAAGATTTTTGGAGAGGTTGCAGTTAAGTCAGAACTTCAAGCTCTTAACGATACCATGTTTGTTATTTCAATAATTACGGCTATAGTAATTATTCCAACACTTTTGTTAAAACAAGGGAAGCAAGAAGACAAGCCTGAAGCAGAATAATTAAAAGTTAAGTATTCTGCTTTAGGCCTACTAGGCATCTGAAAGTAGAAATGTAATTCTATAATAAAATAAATGATCAAGCTAATAGGTACAAGTTTAAAGAACATTATATAATTCTTTAGACTTGCACCTATTAATTTTATTATTACTACAATTTTTTGTTTAGGGAAACTGAAAATCTAGGGTGTTATTACTTCATGTTATTAACTTCTTTTAGAATTTTTTCGAGTTTTTCAATAGATGAAATTCGGTCGTTACATGTCCTAATCATAACTATTGAAATCTTTAAGCATTTCAACAAATTTTTCGAGTTTAGAATCGTTCCATTTGGAAATACGGTCATAAAAAGCAGATTCTTTTTCTTTTAGAGCATCTATAGTTTTTTGTTTACCAAGTTCTGTTAATGATAAAAGTACACCACGACGATCATTAGGAGAAGGTTCACTTTTTACATAGTTTAATTGTTTCAATTGGCTTAAAAGACGACTAACAGAACTACGATCCATAGCTGTTGATTCTGCTAAAACTGTGGCACTTGCTGGTCCAAATGAAAAGAGCCAACGGACAATTAGGAAAGAAGCGGGTTGTAATGTGGAATCAAAACTTTCTGCAGTTCTGACGTTGAGAGCATGGGCAGCACTAATCAACGCATTTAGCTGCTCACCCAACTGTTGTTCTAATATAATTCGTTCATTATGTTCACAATTATTATAATCTTTCATAGTTCACCTCGAGTTTAAATATTTTAAAAGTGCTTGACATATATCAAATAGATAAATATAATTAACATATATCAAGTATATTTGTTGAAATCGATGATGTCAAGGTTAATATAAAGAATAGTAGTAATTAGAAATGGGAACTTTATGTTCAAAGTGTTAACTAATGAAAGTATATAAGTAGGAGGAAAAATAATATGAATACACAGCAAATTATCGTTATTACTGGTGCTACTAGTGGACTTGGAAAATTGGTTGCAATTGAATTAGCAAAGCGAGGTTCACATTTAGTATTAACGGCGAGAAACAAGGAACGAGCTGAGATAACTAGAAAAATGTTAGAAGATATAAATCCTAAAGCTAAAATTGACTTTTTCTTTGGAGATTTATCAATTATGAAAGATGTAAGAAGAGTTGGGCAGGAAATTAGAGCAGCATATCCTAAAATTAATGTATTGATAAATAATGCAGGATTACATGCATTTGAGCAGCGTGTAACCTCAGAAGGTTTTTCAGAAATGATAGCAGTTAATTATTTAGCTCCATGGCTGCTTACTAATATATTGCAGGATTCCTTAATAAAGTTAGGAAATGCACGAATTGTAAATGTTGCTTCTGAGGCATCACGTAATCATGGTGAGCTTAAGCTGCCGGAAGATTTAATAGATACATCTAGTTTTACGAATAGAGGTTCATCTTTGATTTATGGGAAAACCAAATTGTTAAATATTATGTTCAATGGGAAATTAGCACAACAACTTTCAGGAACAGGGGTTACAGTTAATGCACTTAATCCAGGTTTTAACGTTACCGGCTTAGGGAGAGAACTTTGGTTTGCTACTGTACTTGAACGGATATTGAAATTATTACACATTGGAGATCCGCATAAAGGTGCAGATATTATTCTTCGTTTAGCTATAGATCACCAATATAATGATGTAACTGGTGGATATTTTAATGTTGGGACAGGTAAAGCTATTGTTCCTATATATCCTGGTAATGATGAGCTCATGCAAAACAAATTGTGGAATGAAACTAAGGTATTATTGCAACAAAAAGGCTTTATAGAATAAATTCATAAACATAAATCTGATCAAGAGTTGCCTTTATGGCAGCTCCTTTTTTGGATAGATAAAATAAGTGTGGTTTAGGAAATTTTATACAAAATATGAAAATATAGATTGACAACGTTTAACTAACATGTTAGTATGTAAGTGTATTTGACTAACATGTTAGTTGAACGTATTTTTAAAACTATTTTATTAAAGGAGGGTCCTTTATGGATGCTATAAATGTTGTTTTAGGTGTCATTTTAGTTTTAACGTTCTTTGGAATGGTATGGTATTGTGTAAAAGGGTACAACCTAATGGTGGGGTTCTTCATCATGTCTGTGCTCTGGGTGGCACTCGCACTTATTGGAAACGTTATCTCAGCAAATCCTGCGATGAAGGGACAAACGTTTATCGATGTTCTTACGAATGTCTTTCAAACAGGTCCTGAAAATTATGGTAAATCAATTCTTGTTAACATATTCTTCGGTGCTTTCTTTGGAAGAGTGTTAATTGATACAGGAATTGCATCAACTTTAATTCGTAAAGTAGTTGAACTTGGTGGTGATAAACCAAGAATAACTATGGCACTTTTGTGCATTGTTACTTCGATTATTTTTACATCTATGACAGGAATTGGACCAGTTATTTCTATTGCTGTAATTGTATTGCCCATTATGCTATCACTAGGTATTCCATCACCTATAGCTCTATTTTCGTTTGTAGGGTCTATTATGGCTGGTATTTTTGCCAATATTGTTAACTTTAAACAATATCAAGCTATATTTGCTGCTGCAAATAAGGATTATGCAAGCTATGATTATAATACTTACTTTAAATTTGGTGTGATTGCAATGATTGTCGCTTTAATTGTTGTAATAGTTGTAGCTAATGTTTCAATGAGTAAAAAGAAGCTATCTCATGCATGGGTGGCTACAGCTGATTCTGGAAATACAACAAATGCACCAGCGATTTCATGGATATCTGTTATTCTCCCAGTAGTAGGAGTAGTCGCTTTTAATATTCCAATTATTTTTGGATTTATTATTTCTGGTTTATACGCATTATTAACTTGTGGAAAATTAAAAGGCGGCTTTTCTAATGTATGTGCAATGCTTGCAAAGCAGTTTGCTGACGGAGCAATTGATGTAGCACCAATGATTGGTTTCTTGTTAGCCTTGGCTATGTTTAATAATGCAGCAGCTTTTGTTGCTCCTTATTTTAAAGCTTTGTTTGGAGGCGTAATTCCTCAAAGTGCATTAATATTATGTGTCGTATTTGCAATACTAACACCACTTGGATTTTTCCGTGGACCTATGAATTTGGTTGGATGTGGTGCTGCACTTCTTGCAGTAGTTGTATCAATAGCAGCTTGGCCAGTTCAATTTTTATATCCACTATTCGCAGTTACAACTATTGCCCCTCAACATTTAGATGTTACTCAGTCATGGGTTGCGTGGGGATTCGGATATACAAAGGTATCTACAAAAGAATACATGAGAATGTCAATACCAACTGGATGGATTGTAGGAATAATTCTTTGCATTATTGTATTTATTTTATATGGTAATTTAGTTTAAAAATAATTATATAGTAAAACCGGCTGTTAGGGAGTATGATAGCCGGTTATTCAGACTAATTTAGGTAGAATCAGAGATTGGATGGTGAAAGATATGGGAAGAAAAGTTAGAATGGGTATTGATGTAGGGGGAACTCACACAAAGGCTGTTGCTATTGATAATGAAACCCATGATATTATAGGAAAATCATCGGTGAAAACTACTCATGATGACAGAAGAGGAGTAGCAGCGGGGGTTGTAAAATGTTTCGAAAACTGTCTAACTGAAAATGATATAAAACCAGAAGATGTTATATTTGTTGCTCATAGTACAACACAGGCAACCAATGCACTTATTGAAGGAGATGTTGCCAAGGTAGGTATTGTCGGTATGGCAAAAGGTGGTTTTGAAGGCTTCTTAGCAAAAAAGCAAACAAAATTAAATAATATAGATTTAGGAAATGGAAAAGAAATTAAAATCATTAACAGTTTTATGAAAACAAAAGGGCTTAACGAAGAATCTGTACAACAAGTAATTGATGATATTACAAATCAGGGAGCGCAGGTAGTGGTTTCTTCCATGGCTTTTGGCGTAGACGATGGAAGACCTGAAAAAATAGTTTATGAAGTAGCAGATAAAAAGGGAATTCCGACTACGATGGCTTCAGATATTACAAAGCTTTATGGATTAACAAGAAGAACAAGAACAGCCGCAATTAATGCAAGTATTCTTCCCAAAATGTTAGATACAGCTAATTCAACAGAAAGTTCAGTAAGAGAAGCTGGTGTTAACGTTCCTCTGATGATTATGAGAGGGGATGGAGGTGTTATGGAAATTACTGAAATGAAAAAACGTCCTGTCCTAACTATGCTTTCTGGGCCAGCAGCCTCTGTTATGGGATCTTTAATGTATCTAAGAGCTTCAAATGGTGTATATTTCGAAGTAGGTGGGACAACTACTAATATAGGAGTTATTAAAAATGGACGACCTGCTATTGATTATTCTGTTGTAGGAGGACATTCTACTTATATTAGTTCTTTAGATGTACAAGTTCTTGGTGTGGCTGGAGGTTCTATGGTTCGAGCAGATAAAAACGGAATCATAGATGTTGGACCAAGATCGGCTCATATAGCAGGATTGGACTATTCAGTATTTACAGATCCAGAGAAAATTAATGGACCACAGGTAGAATTCTTCTCTCCAAAGCCTGGAGATCCAGCAGATTATGTAGCAATAAAGCTAGAAAATGGGGAGAGAGTTACCATAACAAATTCTTGTGCAGCTAATGTGCTTGGAATAGTTAAACCTGAACATTTTTCGTATGGTAAAGTGGAGGCTGCTAAGAAAACTATGCAGGCATTAGCTGATTATTGTGGAACAACGATTGAAGATATTGCAAAGCAGATAATGGAAAAATCTTATGCAAAAATTGAGCCAGTAATTTTATCTCTTGCAGAAAAGTATAAATTAGAGAAAGATCAAATTTCCTTAGTTGGTGTTGGGGGAGGTGCAGCATCTTTAATTATATATTTTGCAGAAAAAATGGGAGTGAAGTATAGTATTCCTGAAAATGCAGAAGTTATTTCTTCAATTGGTGTAGCATTAGCCATGGTAAGAGACGTGGTAGAACGTATTATTCCTTCACCTTCGAAAGATGATATTCGTGCAATTAAGATGGAGGCCATGAATAAAGCAATAGAAAGTGGAGCTACAGCAGAAAGTGTGGAAATACATATTGATATTGATGCACAGACCAACAAAGTAACAGCTATAGCAACTGGTTCGACAGAAGTAAAAACAACAGATCTATTAAAAGAATGTGATGAAGAGGAAGCTCTGGAGCTTGCCGCAAATGATATGCGTATTTCAATAGACCAAGTACAACTTTTAGAGAAGACTAAATATTTTTATGTCTATGGGGAGAAAACTTCAAGTTCTGAAAATCCAGGAGCTATACGTATTTTAGATACTAAGGGCTTTATTAAGGTTCAAAGAAGCCGCGCCTTAGCAATAAAAACAACAGCAGAAGAATATATAAATGCTGTTAAGAAATTATGGGAAGATATGGCTGTATATAAGACAGAACTTATTGCAAGACCAGATTTTTATCTGTGTATAGGTGCTCGTGTAATGGATTTTACTGCCAATGATTATGAACAGCTGGAGTTATTAATGGATATAGAAGTGTCTACTCTTGAGCCAGATGAAGAAATTATTTTAGTAGCTGCAAATATTAATCAGAAATGACGAGAAAAGTTTATATTATAAAACGTATATGATGCTTGAAAATGGAGGAAATATGCAGGAACAATTCGTATTGGAAGAAATGATTAGAAATTTATTAAAGGTAGACGATGTGACTTGGGGATTGTATGCATTTTCGAGAGATGTTTTAAAGGAGCGTATACCTGCAAACAAGAGATTAGAGATGATTGAAAAAGCTGTGACCTGTGGAAGAGAATATGCGGAGTATGTGATACATGAATACGGAACTTCAGATGTAAGTGTAATAGCTGAAAAATTAAAGTTGAAGGTTAAAATGCAAGATAAAAGGATAACTGGAAAACGCATATTATTTGCCTGCTATACACCTCCAGATGAGATAGAAATCATGACAGAACCTGTAGAGAAAGCAGTTAAACAGATTTTAGAGGCTGAACCTGCACTTGTTGAATATTTTGAAAAAAATAGTATAATGAATACTATATTGGGTCATGAGATTTTTCATTATATAGAAGATAAGTTTGAACAAGAAATATATACACGGACGGAAAAAATATTGTTGTGGAATTTTCTTGGCTTAAAAAATTTTTCTACCATACGTGCTTTAGGTGAAATTGGAGCAATGGCATTTACAAGGGAACTGAATGGATTTGAGTATTCACCTTTTATCCTAGATATTCTCTTATATTATTCCTATGATTCTTTTAGTGCCGAGAAAATTTATCATGATGTTTTAGAAATGAGTTGAGGAAGGTGTAGATGAATACTTGATGGTTGTTAATAATAGTAATTCATTGAATGATGTAACTTACAACAGAATAAGAAAAGATATTATGAATATGACACTGGAACCAGGAATGAACGTTAGTGTGCAGAAACTTTCAGAGCGCTATGGTGTTAGTAGAACTCCAGTACGTGAGGCTATAGTTCGTCTTCAACAGTCAGGTTTGGTAGAAATATATCCTCAACGGAAAACTGTTGTATCAAAGATTGATTTGGAAAGAGTTTACGAAGAGTGGTTTATTAGAACTTCGCTGGAGTCTGCTGTAGTGGATGCATTTATTCGTCGTTGTAGTGAACTTGTGGCGGATACAATGCAGGAGCTTATAAGCAAGCAAAAAAAATATCTGGATAAGGAGTATTTTGGAGAGTTTTATTCAAAAGATAACCGCTTTCATCAGCTTATCTTTGAAACATCAGGGCAGGCACTATCCTGGAAGACTATTGAAAATGTGGCTTCTCATTATAATCGTATTCGTCTATTGCATGGTAAAATTAATGGTGTAGGGTCTATTATTGATGAGCATCAAAGAATGGTTGAAGCAGCTCGTAAGCGTGACATAGAAGCAATGCGTAAAGCTATTATGGAGTATTCAAATAATTTTTTAGAGCAGATAAAAAGCATGTCAAAACAGTATCCGAATTTTTTTTCTAATTACTTCGAGCAGCCATAAGGAATAGATGAAGATGTTATGAAGTTTAAGAAAACTTTTGATGTGTAAAATTTCATGATATAAGATGAAAAATAGGATGTTAATTGGAAAAGTATAAAAAAGGTGGTATTTTTTGAAATGCCACCTTTTCTTTTAATAAAGTTAGATGAAATTATATTATATTATTCTTATTTATTATTCTTTTCTAATAAAGTTTTTCCAGCACATATGCCAGATTGGCCAAACTACATGCATTTTGAGCAATTTAAACATTTACCAGTGTCTTTAGCAGCTTTGGCATCATTTGCCCAATTAGGATTTATAAGAGTTCCTCTAGCAATATCTATAAGATCTACATTAGTTTCATTTAATATTTCTTCAGCAAGTTCTGGCGAGCTGATTCCGTAAACTGCAAATACAGGAATTGAAACTTCGGATTTTAACAAGTGGGGTAAAGATCTGTTATGAGCATTATAAAGAAATAAACTATAAACAATATTAAAAGCCATAAAATAACATAGTGATTATTTTATGACCCTTAATTAAAAGATAATAATTTCACCTTCTTCTTCTACTCTCTTAATTGCACCAATTGTTTTTAATATATTGCCTATAGCTGAATATGATAAACCAACAGTTCCTAGTATGTTAGGAATAATGGTGAAGTTAGTATTACCCGCTTGAATGATATTAGATATTTCAATTAGTCTGATGAATGAAATTCTAACATAAATAAGAATTGTGAATACACCAAGACAGCTTGCAAATGTTGCTATTTCACTTGGAGTTGGATGCTGCACATCGTTTTGGTTTTGCTCATTAGACTGATTCTGTTCATTAGATTGATTTTGTTGTTTCTTATTGTTAGAATTTCGTTTTTTATGATGTTTTTTGTGTTTATTTTGCTGTTGGTCTTGTTCATTGTTTTGATTTTGGTTCTGTTTTGACTCCATTGCTCTTTGCAATATAAGTTCTTGAGCTTGCCGTGATGCAATAAGACTAAGTATGCTTGAAAATATATCAATGTATGTGGCTGATATTTCTATTTGTAATAATTCTAAATCTAATTCATCATTACCAGTTAGATTTACGGTAGCATTATTAAATTCCATTTTATCACCTAAAAAGAGATGGTATATTATAATATATTAATTTACTATTTTAATGTTCTAATTTTATTAGTTTATGACATAATAAGAAGAATCTATAATATATCAATTGAGTAATTACTACGTTGTCTTATAAAGCGCTATGATTTGCTAAATTAGAAAGGAATTTTATAAATAATTAAGCAGAATACTATTTAATATCATACTTAATTAATTTGTAATAAAATATTATATTTTATTGTTGAAACATTGGCCCAGTAAGCTCTTCAAAAGGAATTTTTATAGCAACGCCTGTTTCATCTAATTTATAAGGAATATTTTCAGTAGGAGTTTTTCCATCAATTAAGTTCAATCCCACGGTATAAATAATATTAGCCATATTAGCAGGATCTTGAAAAGCGGTACCTAACATAAAACCTTTTGAAATAAGTTCTTGAGCTTCAGGGACTCCATCTACTCCAACAACTGCAATAACTTTTGTTTTATCTCCACTATTATAGCCATATTGCTGCAATGCCTGAACAGCACCAATAGCCATGGAATCATCGTTTGAAATTATGGCCTCTATATTATTGCCATATTTTAAAAACAATGCACCTACTGTATCTTTTGCATTTTCTGTGCTCCAATTTAAAATTTTTGATGCAAGTTCCTGTGTTTTAATACCAGATTCTTGGATAGTTGAGATAGAGAAAGTTGATCTATCCATAGATGCTTTATTAAATCTTTCACCAACCAGCATCACATATTGTAATATATCATCATTATTTTTATCTATAGATTTTTTATGATTTTTCCACGCATCTACAATCATTTTTCCTTGTAAAGTACCGGCCTGCCTTGAATCAGTTCCAACGTATAGAGCTTTTTTATAAGCTTTAAGAGCGTCTAAATTAAGAGGCTCTCTATTAAAAAATATTACTGGAATATCATATTTGGCAATTTTTTTTACGAATTCATCCACTTGATTTACATCGACCATATCTAAAAAAACAAGGTCAATTCCTTCTTTCAGAGTGTTTTCAAGATCTAAATTCTGTGTTTCTGGATTAAATTTAGCATCGTAAAAAGTAAAGATAACTTTTTCAGGATTTTTTTTTTGGATTTCGTCAAAATTTTTGTGTAGAAGTATAAGATAATCATCATTTAAGTCTTTTGAAAAAACACCAACTCTAATAGGAGATCTTGTGTTAACGGCGAAAACTTTGTTGAAATCATTTACTAGTAGTATAATACACATAATTATGATTG
>JAEZKY010000288.1 GCA_023435985.1 Bacillota bacterium
GTCTAAAGGCAGAGTAGGATGCTTTTTCACTACAGTGATAGTAAGCATTATTACAGCAGCTTTTGGCTGCAGCCAGGCTCTTTCAGTAATTCTTACTCATATGCTAATGAAAAAGAATTACGAAGAAAATAATATAGATAAAGACCAATTGGCTTTAGATATTGAAAATTCAGCAATAATCATAGCACCGTTAATTCCTTGGAATATTGCTGTATTAGTGCCATTAACTACTCTTAATGCAGGTGCAGGTGCTATTGTTTATGCATTTTATTTATATTTAATTCCTATAATCAGTATAGTATATTTTAAATTAAATAGTATGAAAAAAACTGCAATTCAAAATACAATATAAAATATCTCTTATCTAAAAAGCTCATTAGAAAATCTAATGAGTTTTTTCGTTGCATTTAATATAATAAGGCAGCTGCTTTATATTTAGCAGCTGCCTTATTTTTTAATGTTCCTGCAAGTTGTTTACAGATACTTCACGTGATTTTTTTGGGTTATTTAAAAAATGTATGCTGGCAGTATCTGAATTTTCATTCACACCTTCGATATAAATTGGTGTTCCATTATAAGTTACGTTAACCATAGTAGGTAAAGATGAAATTTCTTTTGCACGTTGTTTGTCCATTGATATTGCCTCCTTCTAATTTTTATTAATATACCTTATAGTTTTACCAATTACCATGTTGAATATTCGTTACAATTTAAAAAAAGTTTATAAATCAAGTAGAATTTTATTTATATTACTGATTATAAAGTTGAATTTAAATTTAATGATTAAAGTTAAGCTTTTGGTAAATTTTAAGAAGACAAAGAAAATATCATAATTAAATTATTAATGGAAAAACTAAATTTATCGTGGCAGTTAATTTTTTTATTATATTATTTAGAGCTATAGGAGGCGAACAAATGAAAATTTTAATAACAACAGATACGTATTCTCCTATAATAAATGGTGTCGTTACTTCAATTAATAATTTATATAGAGAATTAAAATGTAATGGACATGAGGTTAAGATTTTAACTTTGTCAAATACAGGGGATGAAAAGATAGATGGGGATGTGTATTATTTAAAATCAATTAAAGTTGGTATTTATCCTGATACGAGAATTATAAATATTATTTTGCAAAATGGGCTTATTAAAAAAATTATTAAATGGAATCCAGATGTTGTTCATTCACAGACAGAATTTTCTATGATGTTAGTATCTAAATATATTTCTCGTAAATTAAATATTCCACATATACATACGTATCATACTATGTATGAAAACTATCTTAATTATTTATTTAAAGGAAAAATAATCAATAAAAATGCATGTGCTAAAATAACTAAAATACTTTTAAATAGTCTTGATAGTATTATAGCGCCAACAGAAAAAACCAGAAATACATTAGTGAGCTATGGGGTAAGAAAGCCTATTTATGTAGTACCAACTGGAATAGATCTAAGCAGATTTAAGCAAGAGTTATTACTAGAGGAAAAACAAGAAATTCTAGCTAAGTTAAATATTAGCGAGGAAGATAGGATTATAGCGTATATTGGAAGAATAGGGGAAGAAAAAAACATCAGTGAGCTTATAAGATTGATGCCTGATATTATAAAAGAAATTCACAATATAAAGCTGTTAATTGTAGGAGGAGGACCATATTTAAATAATTTAAAAAGTTTAGTTAAAAAAGATAACATAGAAGAAAGAGTTATTTTTACAGGAATGATAAATTCTGAAGAGATTTATAAATATTATAAAATAGCAGAGGTATTTGTTACAGCATCATTTAGTGAAACTCAAGGTTTAACTTATGTTGAAGCTTTAAGCAGTGGATGCCCAGTAGTTTGCAAATATGATCCATGCATAAAAGGAGTAATTGAACAAGGAAAAAATGGCTTTTCTTATAAGGAAAAGGATGAGTTTGCACATTATATAAAGAGAATATTAAGCGACATTAAGTTAAGAGAAAAAATGAGTAAAGAAGCTGTTATTAATGCAAATAAATATTCTAGTGATATTTTTGCGAAAAGTATTTTAGATAAGTACTTTTATGTTGTAAATACTAATAGGGAAAGTAGTATTTCTGGTGCAAAATTAGTGAATCCTAAACCACAAAAATAAAACATATAATTTAATTTGCTTTCCATCAATGTTAAATTTTATATACATGAAAGTATAAGATTTGTTTAGAAATAAATAGTGCATTAAAAAGAGCAGCATAGGATGAGGTGCCCCAGTTGAAAAAGAATAGAGTATTAAGAAATATTTTTTTTGTAATTACAATAATTTTTATATTTAATATACTAGAATATAATACATACGGAGTTCGAAAAATTACCAATAGTAAAAATATTGCCATATTGGTAGATTTAAGTGAAGAAAGGATTTATTTAATAGATAAGAATAAGAATTCAATTATAAAAAAATACAGTATTGCAAGCGGAAAAGCAAAAACGCCTTCGCCAATAGGAACATGGAAGGTTATTAAAAAAGATAGATGGAGTGGAGGTTTTGGTACAAGATGGATTGGACTAAATGTTCCTTGGGGTAAGTTTGGAATTCATGGGACAAATAGACCGGGATCAATTGGATCTGAAGCATCTCATGGATGTATTCGAATGTTTAATAAAGACGTTGAGGACTTATATGAATATGTTGAATATGGAATGATAGTAAGTATATATTCAGGGCCAAATGATCCATTTGAAAATGGATTAGTTACTTTAAAACCTGGAGATAGAGGTTCAGATGTTCTAGGGGTACAAAGAAAAATGAAGGAAAAAGGATATTATCCAGGAGAGTTAGATGGTATATATGGAGAGGGAATGAAGTTTTATGTAATGAAATTTAGAAAAGATAATGAGCTTTCAATTAGCCATTATATAGATAAAGATTTTTATCAGAAACTTGGAATAATACTTACAGATTAAATTTATGAGCTTTTACGAGCTCTTTTTTTATGTGTATCAATCACTTTTTATAAGTTTGTGCAGTAAGATGTATAAAAAACATTTTTAATTCTTTAAATGTGCCTAGAGGAAGTGGTAAGTTTTATGGATGATCCTAAGCATCATAAGCAAGTGAAAATAAAGAAGTTATTGTCTAAAAATATATTTAGGGTGTACTTGAATTAAATTTAACAGTGTGCACTCTAAAGATAAGGAGGGTGCGCAAAGTGCAATTTAGAAGTGTTTATTTAAGCAGGATATTGGACAGAAAAATATATACCTTAAATAATGAAGTTTTAGGAACATTAAAAGATCTGGCTGTTGATGTTAATTATAAAAATCCTAAAGTTACCATAGCTGTCGTTAAAACAAAAAGAGGAATAAAGTTTATTGATTTTAATAATATAGATGTTTATAAAGACAAGAAACAGTATATGATGATTTGTAACAAAGCTATAGGAAAAGAACTGGAAAACTGTCTGCTTCTAAAAAAGTATGTTTTGGACAAGCAAATTATAGATGTGAATGGAAGAAAGGTAGTTAGAGCTAATGACATTAGATTAATTATATTAGCTTCAGGTATGTTTATTGCTGCAGTAGATATTGGTCTGGAAGGTATTTTAAGACGAATAGGAATTGCAAAGCCATTAAAGAGAATAGGTGTAAAAGTATCTAGCAGACTAATGTTGTGGGGAGATATTGAAACAGCATATGCTTCAAGAGACATTTCTCTTTCAAAAACATATGAAAAACTTCATACCCTTCATCCATCTGATCTTGCGGATATTATTGAAGATTTTGATGCAAATACAGGAGCAATTATTTTTTCAAGCTTAGATACTGCAAAGGCGGCAGATGTCTTGGAAGAATTAGAAGAGGATGTACAAATAAGTCTGCTTAGAATTCTCTCTACAGATAAGGCAGCTGATATATTAGAAGAGATGCCAGCAGACGAAGCAGCTGACGTATTGGATGGCCTTAAAGAAGATAAGGCAGAAGAATTACTTAATAATATGGAAAAAGAAGCTTCAGATGAAATACGAGAGCTTATGGAATATGAAGAAGATTTGGTTGGAAGCCTCATGACCACTGATTTTGTTTCATGTCCAAGTCGTTATACTGTAGCTGATGCGGTTAATGACATTAGAAAAGATCAAGAAGAAATTGAACAATTTTATTATGTTTATGTTGTAAATGCAGTAAATAAACTTATTGGAGTAGTATCCTTAAAGGAATTAATTGTTGCATCTCCTACTCAGAAGTTAGAAGAGGTTATGAGTAAGAAAATTATATACATTCAGGATGAAGAAAAAATAAGTGATTTAATAAAAGATATAACCAAATATAACCTGCTTGCTATGCCCGTAGTTGATGAAGAAATTCATTTAATTGGAAGTGTAAGTCTAAATGATATTATGTTTGAAATAATTAAGCATAATAAAAAAGTTATATAGCAGGGAGGGGAAACAGTGAATGAGAAAAGAATAACATGGATAACAAATTTATTAATATTTTTTAGCATTCTAGGTCCAGGAATTATAACTGGCAGTGTAGATAACGATGCAGGCGGGATTACAACCTATTCGGTAGCTGGTGCAGCCTATGGATATAAACTGCTTTGGGCATTAATTCCATGCTTCATTGTACTCGTTATAGTACAAGAGATGAATGCCAGAATGGGAATAGTAACAGGAAAGGGCTTGGCTGATTTAATTAGAGAAAATTTTGGAGTTAGGATAACTTTTTTCATTTTTATTGGATTAATTATTGCAGATATGGGGAATACAGCTACTGAGTTTGCTGGAATAGCTGGTAGTATGCAGATTTTTGGCGTGAGTAAATATATTTCTGTACCGCTTGCTGCTATTGCAGTATGGGTTTTAGTTGTAAAAGGTACTTATAAGACAACAGAAAAGCTATTTCTAGTTTTTAGTTTATTTTTGCTATCATACATTGCCTCAGCATTTCTAGCAAAACCAGATTGGCATGAAATAGGCATGGCTTTAATTCATCCAACCATTGAAACTAACTTTGATTATGTAGATACCGTTGTTGGTATGATAGGAACAACTATAGCTCCATGGATGCAGTTTTATATGCAGTCAGCAGTTATAGAAAAGGGATTAAAGATAGAGGATTTTAAATATGAAGTTTGGGATGTTGTGGTTGGAAGCATTATTACAGTAATAGTTGCCTTTTTTATAATTGTAGCTTGTGGAGCAACTCTCAATAAAAGTGGAATTCAAATAGGAGAAGCTAAGGATGCCGCATTAGCATTGCAGCCTCTTGCTGGAGCTTTTGCTTCTGAAATTTTTGCATTTGGTCTTTTTATAGCTTCAATTTTTTCTGCAACAATATTGCCTTTAGCTACAGCCTTTTATATTTGTGAAGCCTTTGGTTTTGAGGCAGGGATAGACAAGTCCTTAAAAGAAGCACCTGAGTTTTTTACATTATTTACAATAATAATTTTAGTAGGAATCATAATAATTTTAATTCCAGGAGCACCACTTATTGAAATAACCTTAGGATCACAGGTTATAAATGGTGTATTATTACCAGTGGTCCTAGTCTGTATGATGCTTATGGTAAATAATAAAGAAATCATGGGTGAATATGTAAATGGTAGAATAAAGAATGCAATCGGATGGATAACAATTATAGTGTTAATTATACTAACACTTATCCTGACCCTTGAACCTTTAGTAGCTATTTTCTTGAGTTAATTTTGGGAAGCAGTAAAGTAAATATGCTGCCTATAGCAATTGACAGATAATAGGTCAATATTCTCCATATAAAAATTGCTGTTATAATTGTACCTTCTTTAAAGAACAGACTATAAATTAAATAAAATCCACCTTCAGCACCACCTTCAGCACCAGGGAGCGGGATAATTGCCATGAAATTTATTAAAAAGATTTGAGCAGCTATCATTGTTAATATATCGGCAGAATTAAAACCAAAGCTTCTATAAATACAATAGGGTATAGTAAAAAAAGCTAACCATTGAAGAATTGTAAAAATAGATGCCATAAGGCACATTTTTATATTTTTTGTTATTAGCAAGGTATTTTCATGAAAGTTTTCTAATTCAGTCTCTATTTTTTTATAAAGTTCCTCAGGTTTCTTTAATAGTTTGAATTTTTCTAATAGTTTAAATATAAACATAAATATGCCTTTAGTTAGTCTACTGCTAATTGAAAATAAAATCATTAATGCCATGATCATTATATGTACAATGAAGCCAGAGACACAAAAGTATATAAAATAATTTACTCTTGAATTAAAATAACTAAACTTAAATAAAAATGCTAAAAGTAAAATAATTATATTTATTAATTGATGTATTATAAATTTAATCATTAAAATTGAACCAGAAATTCCAGCTGGAATTCCATTTTCAGTCATTGCATATAACTGAGCAGGATGGCTTCCAGCTGAAAATGGAGTAAGAGCACCAAAATATTGTCCAATCATTTCAAACTTTAAACATTTTAAAAATAAACTATCTATATTATAAAACTTTTTAGTTATTATGTATAAGACGAGTGTTTCAAATAACCAAAACAGAAGTATGAGCACGAAAGAAGAGAGCAACCATAAGAATATTAAAGTTTTTAAATCTTGGAGTATAGAGTTTAAACCTTTTGTAAAAAGAAAGAATGATACGAAAATGCAGGCAGAAATAATCATTGCAATTGAATTGAATATTTTATTTTTCATCTATATTACTCCTAATTTGAATTTTCTTACAGTATATTGCATCATAAAATTCTTTCCACATTTTTAAAACATAATCTTTAGAATAAAATTTATGGCATTCCCAAGAATTATTGCACCAGGTTTCATAATTTTCGTCTTTACTTTGCATGGCAGTTATAATATCTTTAAATTCAATTATATTTTTCCCGCGTAAATAATAATCAAATAAAATGTTATGATATATATCTAAATCTCTTAAAAGTACTGGGATTTTTAATGCCATGGCTTCGAGAATGGACATTGGAAACAGTTCATTATAAGAAGGTAAAAACATCAAATCACAAATATTATATATATCATTCATCTTATCTCTATCTACAATACCTAAAAATTTAACGTTAGGAGGAGGATTTGAAACAAGCTTTTTAAGTTCCACATAACCATCAGTTATTGGACCAAAAGAAAATCCGCCCGCCCATATAAATTGAATATTAGGAAGGCTTTTCGAAACTTCAATAAAATCAGTAACACCTTTCCTAGTTTGGACTTGCCCAACTCCTAATACAACAAATTTTTTTAATGGTATATTGTATAACGCTTTTAGGGTGTTAATCTTTTCTTTATCATATCTATAAAAACTTTCTTCGGAAACAAAGTTAGGGATATAAGTTACCTTATGTTCATCAATTTTATAACGTTTAAGAATGTCGATAAAATATGGGTTAACTACTACTAAGTGATCAACGCTTTTGTAGAACCAAATTATATATTTATAGAATATTTTCTTTATTATAGCAGGCAGCTTTAGACTTTCTTCTATGGTTTCAGGAACAAAATGCACATAAGCCACACTTGTACCAAGCAATTTTGAAAAAGGAATACTTAAAAAAAATTTTAAGTCAATAGTGTGATAGTGGACAATGCCGTGCAAGTTAGAACTGTTTATTGTAACTTTATAATTGTCCTTAAGTCCATTTTTAACTAAATTAACTTGTTCTATATATGCTGATAGAACTCCTTGCCCTTTTACCTTATCAGCGGAAGAAAGCATATTAATTGTATGCATAAAAGTCTCCTCTCTTATCACAAGCATTTGCAGTTGTAATCTTCTTAAAATACCGTTAACTTAGTTTTTGTAATTTTTTATTATATATTCTGATTTTGAAGTTATAATGAGGTGTGATTAGTTTAGAGTGTAAATTTAATTTAAAATATCAGAAATATTTTTGATTTTGCCTAACTACGGGTGACAAAAATATTTCTGACTTAGGCTTAGAATAATTATACTGTTATTATTATTTATTCATTTATTTTCATTTTCACATTTATCAATGCACATAGTACAACAATAGTTATGATCAGGTTTGCTGTGGAAACAACTGCAGCAAGTAGAATGTTCGAATTGTATAGTAGAGTGCTCTATATTGAATTTATCCTTTAATAAATGCTGGATATCGTGTAATTTTGATTCACAGTTTTCAATAGCGCATTCCTTTATTGAGATATGCGCTGTCAGTGATAAAATTTCTTTAGATAAACTCCATATGTGAATGTCAGTGATTTCAATTATACCTCCTAAATCCTTAATGGATTTCTTTAAATCATCAATAGAAATTTCTTCAGGAGCAGCTTCTAGAAGAATCTTAATACATTCAAGGGCCATCTTGAAAGCATTTCTCAAGATAAGACAAGCAAGTATTGCACTTAGTAATGTATCAATACCAGATAAATGCGTAAAGTAAATTATAATACCACCTATAAGCACACCTATATCCGATAATGCATCTCCAAGAAAGTGTAAAAATACGCTTTTCACATTCAAATTATTAGATTTATTTCCAAGATTAAATACTACTATTGTGTTTACCACTAATCCTAAGATAGAGAAGATAATCATTCCTTCAGGGGCAATATCTATAGGATTAAAAAATCTAAGTACTGCCTTATAAAAAATATATATAGATATAACAATTAATGAAATATTATTTATGAATGCAGTAAATATGCTAAATCGGGAGTAGCCAAAAGTATATTTGTGATTAGCAGCTTTGGTTGCAATCTTCAAGCCCCAAAAGCTTATTAATAATGAAGCAATATCTGTTAAGAGATGCCAGCTATCACTGAAGAGTGCAAGACTATTGCTTATAAAAGCACCTGTGAATTTTCCTAAAAAAATAATTGATACTCCAATTATTGTAAAGAATATTTTTTTCTCGCTTTGTTTAAATCTATAATTTTTTAACTGAGTCTTTTTTTCAATCATTTTATTAAGCTCCTAAGTTATGAAAAGTGTTTTGTACTATTATAGAAAATTATTTTTCAATTAATAATGTATGAATTACCTAAAAAAGTGTTACGAGTGTTAGATTTATAGTCAAATTTATATATGTAGAACAGAAAAGATTAGATAATATATAGAGTATATTTTAGCTTATAAGTTATGAAAAATTTTGCTGCTTTAATATAATTGAAAATAAAGATAAGATTATAATCACTAGATGTTATGGTAATATAATGTAAAGTATCCATAATATTTATCGATAATAATATAAGAATTTAAAACAAGCATTAATTGGATGGAGCATGGTAATAAGGGTATGGGAGGAGAAGGGGTTTATGATAATAAATTATTGTAATTCAAAAGAGTGTGAGCATATTTTGAATACTTGGTTAAAAGAAAAGTGCGACAATATGGACTTAATGCTAGTTAATGGTGTACCAATTCTAATAGAAGATTGCTTGTCTATACTAACAGGTTCTATTATCAATGTTAATAACCTGAAGAGTAAGTTAATTGTGACGACTGTAGAAAATATGGAATATGTTTTAGAAGTATACAATAAATAATAATTATTTATTTTCATTTCGTAGGAGGATTAACTCCTCTTTTTTTATTCGTCTGCGATTTTGTTCTTTATAGAATTAATATTATTGCATTTTTTTTCAAATATATGATATTATTTATACTAAAGTATTTTGTTAGGGGGACGAATTATGAAAGCATTAAAGGTTATGTCTATAATTGGACTGGTATATATTCCGATTTGTTTCTTTATTATGTGTATGACATCTGGATTCACCCTAAGAGGTGCGCTTGCATGGGGGATATTGGGAATATTTTATGCATTGCCATTTTCAATTGTAGGGCTAGTCATATCAATTAATTTATTAAAGAATAGAATTACAAATTTAAATATTGATATTATAGATAGATTAGTTGATTTAAATGAATTAAAAGAAAAGAATATTATAAATGAAGAGGAAGTTAATAAAATAAAAGCACAATACTTCAATATGAGATATTAAGTTTAGATTAATTACGGTTAATTTTAAGAGTGTTAACATGAGCGTATTTAAATGAATTGGGAGATGAATTATGAAAGCAGTAAAAGTTATGTCCATAATTGGAGTGGTATTTTTATCCTTTTGTTTAATTTTATTATTTGTTGGTGAGGCGGCCTCGCGACGAACTACTGCTGAAGTTGCTGTGTTTTTTGGGGCAATAGGTTTAATTTATTCAATAGTATATGGAATTGTAGCATTAGTAGCATCAACTAAAAAAAGCAATAAAAAGATTGCTGATGCAAGTATTAACATAAAAGACCAGCTGATTAAATTAGGTTATCTAAGAGAAAAAGAAATTATAACTGAGCAGGAATTTAATCAATTAAAAGCAGAATATTTAAATAAATTATATAGATAAACTAATATACCTTACAACATTTTTTATTGTCGGAATATAATGAAAGTAGAAAAAATTTATATACAAATGAAATGTTGGAAGGGGAAAATCTCAATGAGAAAAATTAAGATAATAACAGACTCATCATGTGATCTATCTTATGAGATTATAAATTCTTTAGACATTGGGTATTTAGGACTAGAGTGTGAATTAGAGGGAAAAAAGATTGTAGAAGATTGTGGACAAAGCTTTAGTTATAGAGAGTTTTATAAAAAGCTTCGAAATGGAGCTATGCCAAGGACAAGTCAAGTAAGTCCAATAAATTTTTCTAAAGAATTTGAGAAGTGGATAGGTAAAGATTATGATATTTTATATATAGGATTTTCTTCAGCACTAAGTGGAACGTGCAATAGTGCATTGATTGCAAGAGAAGAAGTTTTAGAAATATATCCAGAATCTAAAATAATTATAATAGATACAAAAGCAGCGACTAGTGGACAGGGATTATTGGTATATATAGCTGCAAGATTAAAAGAAGAAGGAAAAGGTATTGATGAAATTGCTCAGTATATTGAGGATGAAAAAAGAAATGTATATCACTTTTTTACTGTAAAAGACTTGAAGTATTTAGAACGAGGCGGAAGAATAAGCACTACATCAGCAATATTAGGTAAAGTTCTAAATATTAATCCTATTTTAACTGTTACTGAAGAAGGAACTTTAGAGTTTTTAGAAATGGTAAGAGGAGAAAAGAAAGTATTAAGAGAATTAGTTAAGAAAATTGAAAAAAATATTGATGGAGTAGATATTGACACAATTTTTGTTTCTCACGCTGATAATGACGAGGCTGTTAAATATTTGTGTAAATTGATTAAGGAAAAATTTAATGTTAAAGACATTATAATAAATTATATGGGGTTAGTAATAGGAAGTCACACTGGATATGGAGCAGTGGGAGTTTTTTTTATAGGAAAAGAAAAAGAGAAAAAATAATATATAATATCAGAAAAACACAGTTATAGATATCCAACTTTAAGCTCATACTTATTTAATTGCTAGTATAAGTTTAACTAAAATATATAATTATTTTATGTGGGAGATCTATAAAGTGTTTTTCTTCATTTTTAGATCTTTAAAAATATTGAGACCTAATATGAAAATGTTAAGAATTGAAGAGTTTATCTCATTTTGGTCCGGGATTTTCTTTTATATATTAGAATTATCTATTTTCTTAAGTATGGACTTAATGTAATTAACTGCTTTGCCTAGTTCTTCATCTAAAAGCATATGAACACTATAGTTGAATTCTATAATTTCTAACTCTTTAACTGAAGATTTGTAGTTAAGCAAATCCTCAGTTAAAGAGTTAGATGGAATATTATGATTAATCAAATGAAAACTCTAATGGATTTCTATCTACTAATTTTTTATATTTGTATTTGGGATACCCAACCATAATAGCTCCAGTTATAACTTTGTATTCAGGTATATTAAATAATGAAAGTAACGGTTTGAAATTACTAAAGGCACACATTTCAAATAATCCAGCCCAACAAGAACCAAGGCCAATGGCTGGTGCATATAATTCAGCATAAGTCAGTGCAGAAATAGTATTTTCTCTTCTGTTTTTGAAGTTTTTTGGAGCAGTTGCCAAAATTAAATGTGGAGCATTACGCAACACTGTATCTATTCCAGTAGCTTTATAATTATGAACGTGTCTTGAGAAACTCCAGTGAATTGGATTTTCAAGCTGACCTTCCATCCAGTCATATATGCATTTACTGGCTTTTTCTAGTGTGCCCTTATTTTCAACTATTACATAAGAAATGCCTTGGCTGTTACTTGCTGTAGGAGCATAATGTGCAATGTTTATTAATTCTAATAGTTTTTCTCGAGGAACGAGAGTGTTTTTATAACAGCGTATTGAACGACGAGATCTAAGAAAATATTCTGCGGCTTTAGCTTCTACAATAGGGCAATCTAATGTATCAGTTTGGCTGACTACAGGTGATTTTATATTATCGATTGCTCCATTAGGACATGCAGCAACGCAATGCCAACAGCCTATACAATTATTTTCAGCATTTACCTTTGGTCCGCTTTCATCCAAGGATAGAACACTACATGGACAGACATCTGAACAAATTCCACATTTCATGCATTTTGATTGATTTATGCTAATAATTCTCATTTCCATGCCTCCTAAATATTTAACAGTTTTTAGTTCATATTGAAGTTATTATGATAAAATATAATTTATATGATTAAGTTCTTATTTTCAAGTACGCACTTTTTAGGAACGGGGTTACCATTTGTATACTGTAAAATATAGATTAAACGTAAAAAGGGGGGAATGTAATGGAATTTAAAGGTGTTAAATACAATTGTTCTATGGAATTAACTTTAGAAATTATAGGGGGGAAATGGAAGCCTATTATTATTTGGTATTTAAGAGAAGATATTATGAGATTTAATGAATTAAAAAGAAAATTACCTAATATTACTCAAAAAATGCTTACTCAGCAATTAAGAGCGTTAGAAGAGAATAAATTGATAAACAGAAAGGTATATGCAGAGATACCTCCTAGAGTAGAATATGGATTAACTGATTATGGAAAGAGCCTATTGCCAATATTATCGAATTTATGCGATTGGGCAAAGGAGTATGCAAATTCTATAAAAAAGTAGAAGTCAAAATTAAAATGGCTTCCATTTTGTTTTATAGAATTATTATTTTGATATAAATGCATTAGATAGATATAAGAAACTAAAATGAACTCATAAATAC
>JAEZKY010000293.1 GCA_023435985.1 Bacillota bacterium
CTGAATTAAAATTTGTACTTTCTCAGCTTTATAATGATGCTGAGGACATGAAAGAATCAGTAAGGGTTAGAATTGAAGCAATGAGAATGGAATTACTTTCTACTGGAAAGATTAAAATTGAAGAAAATGGAGTTAAAGTTACTCTAGACTATGGGGTTCCAAGTTCAAATCAAAAAGTTGCTACATGGAAAACTCCATCAACTGATAAGCCAATAGATGATATAAAGACTCTTGTTAAAGCGGTTAAGACTTCAAGTGGATCCACTTCAACTAGAGCATTAACATCAGATACTATTATAGATACAATTTGTAATTGTGATAGTGTAAGAAAAGCAATCTTCGGGGTAAATTCAGACATGATTCCAACAGTAGATGATTTAAATAATTTAATGTCTAGAATGAAGCTTCCTAAATTTGTTACTTATGATGAACTTTATAAGATAGAAACTGCCAAAGGGTATGATACTAAGAGATATTATCCTGAAAATAAAATAACTGTCTTTAGTTCAAACAATCCAGGAGAAACTATTTATGGACTAACTGCTGAGGAAATTAAGATGATAGGAAATAATCAAATGGATGAAGCCGCAATGGTTGGAAATATTTTTGTTGGAACTTACTCAAAGCCTGATCCGGTAGTTGAATATACAAAAGCTGTGGCTACAGCTCTTCCATCTTGCCCTCATGCTGATGAAATTGGGATTATGACTATAGCATTAAGTTAGGAATATGAGAGTATTTTCTCTCTTTCCCTATTTTGAGGAGGGATTTTAATGGCAATAACATTTACTGATGAAGAATATGAACAAATGGCAATTCAAGCTATAAGAGAATACAAAAATAAAGACATGAGGGATGATGAAATAAGACAAAAATATTCATTAGCTATAAAACTTATTATTGAAAATATAAAAAATTCGTTAACTGTTGATGGTAATATCAAACAAAAAGTACAAGGACCTCGTAGTGTTACCTATAAAGATGGGGAATACAAGATTATTGATGATGTTATTAAAAATATGTTAGGTACTCAGTATGTTAGGATGTACTAGTATGGAGTGGTTTTATGATAAAGAAATTCAAATCTATATTTACGATGATGACATCAAAGACAAACATGGGATAAATAGAGAAGGATATGCATTATTTAAAACAGATGATCCTATTATGGCAGATGTACAACCTTATTCTACTGAGAAGGCTAAAAAAGATTATGGCTATGATATTGAGTGTACTAGAAGAATGTTTTGTGATATTATTCCAGAAATCACTGAAGATTGTATTATTAAATACAATAATCAATTCTATGAAGTTGCTAAAATACCATGGGATGATGATTATTTTGAAATTCTATTAAATGAAACTAAAGATGTAAATATTATTGAATCTGGTGATGAACAATGAGAAGCTTTGAGGATGTAGCTAAGGAAATGCAAAATAAACTTCAAAAGACTAAAGATATAATTCTTGAGGAAATGGAAGAAAAAGCGACTACATGCGTTGGAGAGATTCAATCTAGGACACCAGTTAAAAGTGGAGATTTGAGGAGATCTATGACACATGGAAAACTCGAACTATTTAATAAGGTTTATAAAATTAAGCTGGGAAGTGCTTTGCCATATGCAAAACCAGTAGAGGAAGGGCATTATCAAGAAGTAGGAAGATACGTTCCTGCTATTGGAAAAAAATTAGTTAAGAGCTTTGTTCAAGGCAGGCATATGATAGGTGATAGTATAGCTATTTATCAAGTAGAACTGCAAAAAAGTATTAAATCAAGGCTAAAAAGTGAGGTGTTTAAATGATTAAAGACAATGATATTTTATATGCTTTTACAGAAACATTAAATACAAAATTTAATTATAAAATTGATGTAAAGGATAATAGAAAAGAAGTTAAAGAACCCACTTTCTTTGTATCATTAGCACCACTTACAACTGATAGTTATTTAAGATGGAATGAAAAGTTAATAAATGTTCGAATTATATATACCAATAATGTTACTAATCAAGAAGAGTTGCTCAATATTAAAACTCAACTCGATGAGCTTTTTGATATGTATATAAAAGTTGGACCTACATCTCTTGTATTCAAGACAAAGAAATTTGATAAAAGTGAAAATGATGATTTTCTAACATTAACAATAACAATTAGTTACTTAGATGGCAAAAGTAATATTCCAGATGCGGATAAGAGTGCTAAGCTTATGGAAAATTTAAATTACAGGGATGGTGATGAATAAATATGGGAATGCAAAAAATTACAATTACATTAAAAGCCCTTGTGGATAGCGCAGTTACTAGAAGCTCCAGAGGAATTATGTGTTTAATTCTTAATGATCCTAATGTAACTGGTGTAATGACATACACAAGACTTAGAAATGTAAAAGATAATTATTCAGATGCAAACAAAAAGATAATTACTAGATGCTTTAGTGATAGAGGCGTAAAAACATTAAAAGTAGCATGTTATAATTCAGCTGCAGAGGCACCCGAAACAATAGATCATGCTTTAGTTTTACTTAATAATGTTAAGTTCAATTATATGGCTTGCCCTACAGCTAAAGAAACTGATGATAAACAAAAAGTAGCACAATTTATAAAAGACCAGAGAAAAAATAATAATATCCTGGTTAAGGCTGTGTTATGGAATTATGAAGGTGACTATGAAGGTGTAATTAACTTTATAAATGATACTGTAAATATGACAGATGGTACAATCTATACTGGTTTAGATTTTACTGTAGATATAGCTTGCTTAGCAGCTAATTGTGGTTTGAATAGTTCACTTACTAATATGGTAGTTGATGGAGTAAAATCAGTTAATAGTGTAGGTGATGATTTAGATTCTTTAGTTGATGCAGGAAAACTATTTTTGTTTTATGATTATGATATGGAAGCCGTTGTAATATCTAGAGCTGTTAATTCTAAAGTAACAATAGGATCTAATGAAAAAGACTCTCTTAAGAAAATACGCGTAATAGATATATTGGATTTACTAAGAGATGATATGAAGGTTACTTTTAAAAAGAGCTATCAAGGGAAGGTTGATAATTCTTTAAATAATAAGAGATTACTAGTGTCAGCCTTTAATTCATATTTAAGAGGAATGACCAAGCAAGGAGCATTGAATGATGGTCAAACATCTGAAACGCAACTTGATATAGAAGCTCAAAAGAATTATTTAGAAGACACTAAAGGAATTGACTGTAGCGGTTTAAAAGATGAGGAGATATTAGCATATGATACAGATGAGCAAGTCTTTGTAAATGGTACTGCTTATGTAGATGATGCTATGGAAGATTTAAATTTAGAATTAAACTTCTAAGAATAGGAGGAAGTTAGATGGATAAATTTACGGAAAATGACGTCGTTAATGGACGTTTTTTTAGTTTATGGATTAATGGAGATAAATACGCTGAAGTAAAAACTGCAAGCGCTGAATCCTCATTGAAAACAGATGATGTACCAATTGCTGGGCAACTTGGCAATGGAAAAGTAATTACTGGTGCAGATGGTGCTGGTTCTTTGGGTTTTCATAAGACATATAATGGCCTACTAAGGGAGATAAATGAATCTATTAAAAATGGAAAGCCATTTGTATTTGACTTAATAAGTGAATTAAATGATCCAAATCAAGATAATATTGAACGTGTTATGATAGAAAATTGTAAAATTACTAAATTTAAAGTTGTAGATGCAGATATAACAAAATTGTTAGAGAGCAGCTATGACTTTTCTTATAATCCTAATAATGTAACTTTTGAATAAGGAAGGATGATGTTAATATGGCACTAACTGCAGAAATGCTTTTAAAAAATAAAAAAGTAATAGAAGAAAGAACAGCAGAAAAGGAGACTACACTTAAAATAAAATCGTTAGAGGGATTAGTAGAAGATCCAACCATTAAAATTAGATCATTAAATTATGCTGAAATAAGTAAAATACAAGAAGAAGCTGGTCAAGATAAGATTAAAATGGATATTTTAACTTGTTACAATGCAGTTGTAGAACCTAATTTGAAAGATAAAAAAGTACAAGAAGGTTATGAATGTAAAACTAATCCATATGGAATAGTAGAGAAAATTTTTGAGAAGCAAGATGTAATGTTTATTTCAGGCAAAATAGCTAAGCTTTCTGGACTAGCTGAAACTAAAGAGGAGAACGTAATTGAGGAAATAAAAAACGAATAATTCGAGGTGATTTGTATTTTAGGTACCTTGCTTATTATTTAAAAGCAGGATTTAAACCTGAATATCTAATCAACCTCGATTTTTATACTAGAGTGTTAATGACTGGGTGTATGTTAGGGCAATATGAATTAGAACTTAATGATAAAGTTGCCCTAAATCCATTTATAAAAAAGAAGTAGGAGGTGGTTTTTATAGAAGATGAGTTATTTGGGGGAGCTTTAACTATTAGAGATAATTTCTCTAGTATATTAAGTAAATTTTCTAGTGGTGTATTTACGGCTGGAAGTAGCTTTAGTAGCTTTACCTCGCAAGTAGGTGCTGTAGAAAGAGCAAATAGAGTTTCGCTACAAAATATGCAGAATGATATGAAAAGATATACTGATTTCTATGTAAGTCAAGGCTATAGTATGAAACAAGCTATGAGTAAAGCCACCTCATCTATTAGTAATGACGTACCAACTAGCGGAAATAAATGGGCTGATGCATTTGGTAAGATAAAACAAGCTGGAACAGATGCATTTGATAATATCGGTCAGAAGATGCAAGATTTTAGTAATTCAACGCTTGGAACTTTAACAAAATTAACTGCAGGATTTATATCTGTAAAGGCTGCCATGGAGGGATTAAAAGAAGGCTTTAGCACTGGTATGGAGTATCAAAATTTAAGATTGGTTTTAGATAATCTTTATAAAAGTCCAGCAATTGGTGCCGAGAAATTTAAAATGGGTACAGATTTTGCGGCCAATAGTATATGGCAGGAAAGAGATGTTATAAAATCTTTATCTATGTTAAAAGGCGCTGGACTGGATGATAGTAAAAATGAATTAACAGAAATGTCTGATTTAGGTTCATATGCGAAAGCAATGGGAGTAGGTGATATAAGCACTGCTACACGTGCTTATTCTGAAATGATGATGGGCCGTTGGAACATGATGACTATGGATTTAAGCATAAACAGAGAAGAAGTAGAGAAATATGCAAAACAACATAATATGAAAACTTTTGATACTGGAACCGGGCAAATAACCGATAGATCTGCATTACAATCAGCATTTAGTGGATATATACAGGAGAGAGGATTAACAGGACTTACTGAAAAAATGGGACAGACTGCGACTGGTAAACTTAGTACATTTAAAGATAATTTCACAAAATCATTAGCAGATTTAGTTGGAATCACCAATAACGGTGAAGTTAGAAGTGGTTCCTTATTTGATAAATTCACTCAAGGCTTAGGGAAATTTACGACTAAAATTAAAGAGTTTTCGAAAAGCACTAATTTTAATAAAATGTCTGATATGCTTTCTAATCTAGGAAATAGTATTTACAGCGGATTTAGTTTTGTTTTAGATCATCCTGAATTAGCTGGAGATGTATTAAAACTAGGAATTGCACTTTGGACATTAGGGAAGGTTGGTTCCTTTATTTCAACAATAGGAGCAGTGGCAACTCTTTTTGGATCTGGCGGGGCATTTGCAGGTGTAGGAGCTGTATTACTCCCAATAGCCGGAACAATAGGTCTAGTTGTAGCTGGATTTTTAGCATTAAAGTCAGCATTTTCTCCTGATGGTCTACTTAATAGAGGTATTAGTTGGTTAATAGGTAAAATACCTGTCTTTGGAGAGGAGCTACAAAAAGGTTGGGATGAAAATACAAATGCTTTAGCAGATTTTTTCAATAAGGCTAAAGAAGGTTGGAAGATGCTACTCGGAATACCAATATCGGAACCTTCTAAAACAGATGATGTAACTGATTTAAGTAAATTAAAATGGTATGGCGAAAATGGGAAGGTCGCCACAGCCGATGAAGTTAGTAAAATTAAATTTAAAACAGCTTCAGATATGGTCAAAAGTGGAGACATAACTACAAATAGTTCTGCAGCTTATAATAATAAAACAGAAGTAAACTTTAATATCGATAAAGTTGAAAAAACTGCTGATATAGATGAGTTTATGAATGAGGCTGTGAAAAGAATAGATAAACATGCACAAACAAGAAATAATTTAGATGAGTAGAAAGGGTGTTAATGTTGGATGAAAGACGAAAAGTATGGATTAAAAGTTTACCAGAAAATTTAGAAATGATATTGCCAGTTACACCATTTATCACATTCAAAGAAAGTATGTCTACAAGTACAGAAGAATTATTGGGACTTGGAGAAATAGATACCGGTTCATCTATAAAATTAGATTTATGGTCCTGTGAAAGGTTTTTCCCTCACCAAAGTAATAATTATGATTTTGATATATCTAGTGTTAAATATAATGCTACCTATTATGTTGAGGTATTTAGTAGATGGATGAAACAAGAGCAAATATTGCAATTTCAATATTATTCTCCTACTGAAAAAATTAATGATTATTATTGTAAAATAATAGGGTTTAGCCATGGAGAAAAGTATGGTAACAAGGATATTTATTATACTTTAGATTTTAGAGAGCATAAACAATTAAAAATTGATTCTCAATATGTAAAAAGTGTTAATAGTGATGAGATAGCAGCAAGCTATGGAAGTGACACTTATTATGTAGGTGATGGAGATACGTTAATAACCATAGCAGCTAAAATATATGGTGATAGTACTAAATGGTATTATTTGATGGATATTAATAATCTTCAAAATCCTTTAGACATAAAAGCTGGCCAGGCGTTAAAGTTATAGGAGTGAACTTATGAAAGATATACAGTTAAGAATATCAAAATGGAATGGAATTGAATCATACTATATAGAAAATTACTGTACATCAATTAAATTATCAAATAGTTTCAATCAAATAGCTGCAGAATTGAGTTTTGAGTTGCCTTATGCTACCTTTTCATCAAGCTTAATAGCTATAAATATTGAAATCGGTGATTATGTATCATTGGTTTATGGAATGAATCAAATTTTTGCTGGAAAAGTTATTGATACAGGTTTAAAAGGTAAAGCTTCAACTTTATCAGTAACTTGTTATGATTATTGCTGGTGGGTGTGTAAATGCAATATTACTAAAAATTTTAGCAATATATCTGTACGAGATGCTTTAGAATATGTCTATAAATATATGGGGGCTGCTTATGATATTGACTACGAATTAGGTTCTAATGGAAGTATCATGATAAAAAGTCATTTGGTTAAAAGTAAACCGGCCAGTAAAGTTTTATATGCAATATATAGTGAAGTAACTAAAGCAACTGGATTATATTATTATATGCATACCAAAG
>JAEZKY010000296.1 GCA_023435985.1 Bacillota bacterium
ACATCCTAATATTCACTTTTATTAATTGTATATAAAATACAATAATTCTCATTTTACTATAATCTTATATTAATTATAAATCAATTCTTTTCATTACCAATCCTCCGCACATAATAAGGCACTTACAGGCAAATATAAAAATACCCTATACAGTTTAAAACTATACAAGGTATGATAGAAATTTAAGCTCTAGAATTTTTGCACTACTGATAAATTACATAATATATCTGTGCCAACTTCTAATATTAAATTTTAAATTTATATTCCTAAAATACCTAAGGCATATGCAGCAATTCCGAATATCATTAAGCTAATCATACAAATAAGAGGCGACACTTTTTTATGGAGCAGCCAATATACTAGAATGGTTAATACTAATGGAAGTAAATTAGGCATTATGTTGTCTAATTGTTCCTGAACTGTGTAATTAGTTACAGTTCCATCTCCATGAGTCAAAGTATATAGTACAAATGGAACTTTTATTGTCGTCCATTTCGCTACTAGTCCTCCTATTACAGTATAAGTGAGTACTATTAATGCACTTCTAAACCTAGGTACGGCTCCTTTTAATTTATTAATAAGATTGGTCCCTTCTCTATGAGCAATCATTAATCCATTATATCTTATTATAATTCTAATAATGTTTATAATTACAAAAAATAAAATCGGTCCAGCAACATTTCCATTTAGAGCTATTCCTGCGCATACTGCTGCTATTACAGGTCTTATTATTCCCCAGATTATTGGATCTCCAATACCTGCAAGAGGTCCCATTAGTGCTATTTTTATTTGAACCACACCTGCTTCATCTACTGTTTCCTGCATATTCTCCTCAACTGCAATATTGGTTCCAAGTATTATACTTGAAAGAAAAGGCTGACAGTTAAAATATTCAAGATGCACTTTGACAGCTTTCTGTAACTCTTCTTTTGTCCTATATAATTTTCTTAGAATCGGCATCATACAATAACAATAGCAAAGATTTTGCAGACGTTCATAATTCCAAGACAATTGATAAAATTGACTTCTCCAGAATACTTTTCTTAAGTCTCTTTTGGTTATTTTTATCTTTATTTCATCTTCATGTTTTTCCTTTGAACTCTCTCTCTTAACTCTTGTTCTATTTCCTTTATCAAGCATATTTGAAATTTGTAAATATACTAATGCCAAACTAATTCCTAGTAGAGTTAATCCAACTAAGGTCATACTTGAAAAGGTCATTACTAAGAATCCCATTAGAAAAAAAGCCGCCATTTCTTTTACATTTAAAATTTTAAGTATCATAGCATATCCAACCACAACTAAGAAGCCACTAGCAACCTGAAGCCCTTTAGGTATAGCTTCTGGCACAAAGCTCATCATATTATTTATTATATTAGCATCAACAAAAAATGCTACGAGCATCGTTGGAATTGCCATTCTTAAGGCACTAGGGACAGCTGTAAAAAAATGTGCTGCCGTGATTTTCCACAGTTCTCCTTTATCAACACCTTTTTCAGCCCAATGCATTACTGTAACATCTATAATTCCCTTCTGCAATACAAACATCATTTGTCCTACTACAGTTAGTGGAAGTGCTATTCCTATAGCTACTCCAATACTTTGCTTTCCTAATATACATAATATGGCTGCTACTATGGAAGCTAAAGTTGCATCCGGTGGTGTTGCTACTCCTATAGTCATCCATCCAAGAGCTATTAATTCCATTTGTGCCCCAATCATAACTCCTGTTTTTATATCTCCCAAGGCTATTCCAACAAGTGTAGCTGCAATTATTGGTCTATGAGTTTGAAATTCCTCTGAAGCAGATCCAATCCCGCAAATTGAGGAAAATAAAAATAAAAGTAAGGCTTGTGTTAATGACATTATTACCTTCTC
The DNA here is from genome assembly GCA_023435985.1 of Bacillota bacterium. GTDB lineage: Bacteria > Bacillota > Clostridia > Clostridiales > Clostridiaceae > Clostridium. The sequence goes on from JAEZKY010000296.1 coordinate 1,879, forward strand.
CTTATTTTTAGAGCATTAAAAAAATCTGTCTTCTTATCCGTAGGCAGAATTCTAATCTCTATCTCAACATTAAAATTTGCAATTTTATTTAATGCCTCCAGCTCTTCGTCATCTAAGTAAAGATTAGTGTCTATTTTCTTCTTATCTTTCTTAAATGACATTCCTCCGATGTTTAAAATTCTTATCTTTCCCCCAGCCTCTATGAATTCAAGAATTTCAAAAGGATTTCCGAAAACCATTATTACTTCTTCATATTCACATTCTTCTTCATAAATTTCTAATGCTTTTAAAGTGTCACAAAAGATTATTTTTACATCTTCAGGAACGGATAGTTCTATAAAAGTTTTTCTTATATCATTTCCTGCTACTTCTTTATTTATAACTATTATTTCAGTTATATTTTCATAGGTGCACCAATTATTTATCAGCTGTCCATGTACTAATCTGTCATCTAATCTAACTATTTTTAACACTATCCCACTTCCTTTCAGACTTTGCCATTTTCTGAATCTTATTATAAAGAACTTCAGCATAATTAACTCGTTATTCTTTATATTATGCTTTACTTTTGTATACTAAGCACAATCAATAGATGAAAAATATTCAAGGCAACCTTTGGCCTATTATTTATTTTCATGTGTCTTATTGTATCGTTCCCTTATATTAACCACACCACTTTGGCCAAAGTGTTCCGCTAAACTAGATATTTTATCTAAATCTTGCACCATATATGGTATTATTTCCACAATCATAGGCATATTCATTCCTGTAATAACATTTATATTTTTTCTATCCATAAATAAGCATGCCGCATTATAAGGTGTTCCCCCTAATATGTCTACAAGTATTAAAATTTCTTCCACATTTAGCTCTTCAATAGTTCTATCTATCTTTTCTTTTAAACTTTCTATACTATTATTTCCTTCAAGACAAATAGTCCTTATTTTTTTCTGCTTACCATGTATCATTTCAACCGAATTTATTAAAGCTTTTGCATAGCTTCCATGTGAAATTGCTATTATACCAACCATTTAATACACCTCAAGATATGTTTTTACAATTTTCTATTATATATTAC
>JAEZKY010000315.1 GCA_023435985.1 Bacillota bacterium
ATATAAGTCTAATGTATAGTTTGTTTATCTATATGTTTTGTAGTAAAAATTAAGATAAGTAACATTGAAAGGATTTCTAATTTATGTATGAGGAAAAAAAGGGAATCGAGGCCTTGAATTTGAATAAAAGTGAAAAAAGTTACCAGACTACAAATAGTATTACGAGCAGGGAACAGCAGTTATTGGAAAAGGAAATAAGTGGAGTACTTAATGGAATTCCGGATATAATAAAAGTGTATAATCCGGATTATACAATAAGTTTTTTTAATGAGGCTGGATATAATTTTTATAGTAAAGTGCCAAGTGAAATTAAAGGCAAAAAGTGCTATGAAATTTTAGGCAGAAATGAAAGATGCTTAGATTGTTCCTTTGAAGAAGTTGTGGAAACTAAAAATATGATATCAAAGGAAAAATATATTCCGGAATTAAATAAGTTTATGGATGTCTGCTATAGTCCAGTTTTAGGTGAGAACGGGGAAATACTATATATTGTAGAGAGACTTAGAGATGTTACAGAAAAGAAAATATTAGATAAAATACGTAAAGAAAGTGAAGATAGATATAAACAAGTTATCAACAGCATACCAGATGCTGTAGTCATAATTGTGGATAATTTAATTGTTTTAGCAAATCAGGAGGCATATAATCTGTTAAACTTACTTAAGGTAAAGCGTGTCGGAATAATAGGAAGTAATATATATAAGTATTTTCAAGAAAAGTACGTGAAATCTCTGCATAAGAAATTTAGAAATATATTATTAAATAAAAAAATAAAAGAGATCTCAGATTATGAATTTATTTTTCCAGGGGATAAGATATCAAATCTGCAAATTTCTTATAGTTACATATCTTATAAAGGAAATCCAGCTATTATTGCAATAATAAGGGATATAACGGAGTTCAAGAAAGAATTAAATAAAGCAGCAGAATTTCAAAGAAAGACTTTGCAAAATGATTTCCCTGCTAAAGATAAAGTTAATATTGCTACAACATATATGCCAGCTAAGACAGTTAGTGGTGATTTCTATCGTATTTATAAAATAGATGAAAATTTAATAGTAGGAATGCTTGTAGATGTCAGGGGAAAGGGAATTTCAGCAGCACTTAGTATATCTGCATTTGATATGCTATGTGCTCAGGAGATAGCTGTTGCCCATGAACCAATGGAAATAGTGATGAATTTAAATAAGAAATTGATAGATTATTATGAAGAAAATTATATTGCAGTATGCTGCTTTAGTATGGACTTTAATAAAAGTGAACTTAAAGCTGTTGGTGCCGGAATAAATCAATTTATCTTTCAAAGAGAAGAAGTTCAAGAGGAAATAGTTGAAGGAACTTTCTTAGGAATGTTTGAAGATAGCGAGTTTTCTGAGAAAGTTATTAAATTTAAGCAAGGAGATAAGTTTATATTTTTTAGCGACGGATTAGATTTTATATTAGATGAAGATAGAATTGTGCAAAATTATATGAAAGATGTAAATATTTTTGAATTTAAAAATTACATAGATCAATTTTTGGATGATACCATATTAGAATTTGGAAAGCTAAAGGATGATTGCACTATGGTTGCAATAGAGATAAAATGAGTAAATAATGAGAAATGGCCTTTATGAAAATAGGGCCATTTTTTAGTATATTCCTTGATATAACATGAAAAATCTCAAAAAATTGAATATTATAGTAAAAATTAGTATAATAATATATGACGTTTATATATTCAATAGGGTATTTGAGTTGATTTTTGCTGATAGTATTAAAAAATATAAGAAATGTATACTTGAAGACAAAAAACTTTTAGTAGAAAAGGAACAATATGTTGGAAGATTAGGGGCCAACGGATGCTGTAAATCTACTCTGGTTAGGTATACAAACGTTAATAAATTTTAATTAAGGGGTAATAAGATGAATAATGAAGTTTTAGAAAGACCAGAATCTAACAAGGGGAAACGTATAACAATAATAGTTATAGGTGTAGTTATATGTATTTTAGCACTTAGCGGAGGAGCTTATGCATATATAAATAGCACACCAGAAGCTAAGGTACTTAATGCAATTAAAGCAACTAGCAATGAATTGGAAAGTAATAAGGGGATTATTGAAAAAACTGTGGGAGAAGATTATGCTAAAACATTAAAAGAAAAAGGCTTAAATGAAAACATGAAATTTTCTCTTAATTCTACAAATATTCCTAAATTATCTGAATTTATTAATTCAGGTTTCAGTTTAGATTTATCGCAAGATGAAAAAAATAAGAAGCTTTTATTTGACTTAGGAGGGCAATACAAGGGGACAAACATTGGAAATGTAAAATTTTATACTGATAATAATAAGTTGATGTTATCAGTACCTCAAATTTATGATGCTTGGTTTACTTGTGATGCTGAAAATATTGAGCAGCAATATAATAATTCAATTTTTAGCAAAAATAAAAAGCTGCCAGACAAAGAAATTACATTAAAACTTTTTGGTGATGACAATGACAGCGTACTTGAAGGCAAAGAATTAATGGATGCTGTGATGAAAGGCTATTTAACAGCAAATTCAGACAAGCTTGCAGCAATAGGTAAGAATATAAAAGTTCAAGAATCTAAACAAACTAAAAATATTGAAATTGGTGGAGCAAGTGAAGAATGCCAAGGATATGATGTAGTAATTTCAGGGCAGGATGCCAAAGATTTTATTTCAAGCATTACTGATTATATGTTAAAAGATCAGGAATTAAAAAAGGCAATTACTAAGCAGGCAAAATATTCATATTTACAACAAGATAAAAAATATGACAGCCCAGAAGCAATGGTAGATGATATTTATAAGCAATTAGAGGATGGCAATGAAAAATTTAAAAATTCCTTTAATATTGATGATGTAAATGCTGTTGTTTATATTGATAAAAAAGGACGAGCAGTAAGTTTAGACTTAGATACCGCGCTAAATATTGATAGTAAGAAAACAGAAATTAAATTCTCAGGTGATTTAAATGGTACAGATAATTTAGGAAATCTTATGGACATGTCTATGAACTTTACTAAGGATGGAAAAGAATTTAAGGTTAATTTTGATAGTAATACTACAACTAAAGATGATCTAATTAATGAAGAAATGAATTTAGTTTTAGATGATAGTATAGAAGCAGTTAATCTTGCAGGAAAATCCAGATATAACACTAAGAGTGGAGACTTTGATGCTTCCTTTGATGCAAAATCAAAAGATGAGGGGCTAAATGCTAGCCTTGCAGGAAATCTTAAATTTGATAAATCAAGTAAAAAGTTAGAGGCAGATTTTAACAAGATTGACCTTCAATCTAATTTAAAGGATGGCAATTTTAATATTTCTTTGGATGGTTCCTATGCAATTGCACCACTTGACAGTCCAATAGAAGAACCAACAGGTGAAAAGCTAGAAGTATTTAAATTAAGCCAAAGTAAACTAATGGAAGTTTCGCAGCAAATTCAAAATAATGCTATGAAAATATACAATACTCTTAAGGCTAAGTAATCTTAAAGGAACTGAGAATATATTTCTTATGAAATTTAATAAAAATTGAAGTTAAAAGAGTTATAAGGCTTTTGCCACATCTTGTGGCAGAAGCCCTGGCTCTTTGTTTTTATTGTAGGAATTATTTCTCCATAAAATATTTACATAAAATTTTTTATTATTTAGTTTTAAATTTCATAAAGATATTTTCATTTCAAGCTGAGTTACAATGTTCCAGTTGACAGCCTGCAGTGATTGAGATAGAATAGACTATGCAAGATGAACATTCTTTGAAAATTGAATATGTTATTAAACCATCTTAAACCATGGGGGCGTTTTGGCTTCGACGGGGGTGGGATGGGTTTATTAAGCGAGTCGAGGGAAGCATGGTGCCTCGTTAATCAAGTATGCATTAAATGTAAACGCAGAAGACAATTTTGCATTAGCAGCTTAGTTTAAAGCTACTCATCAGCCCAGGTTGCCTACGGCCTGGATCACTGGTGTCATTTAAGTAGGAAACGAAGCCTAGCAAAGCTTTGAGCTAGAGGGGTATTTATGAAGCTACCGGAAAGTATAGCCTGTCTAAGGGCGATGCTTTTGGGGAATCTTAAAACTTAGACTGCACTCGGAGAAAGATAAATTCAGCTGCTTTCGGACAGGGGTTCGATACCCCTCGCCTCCACCATGAAACCCACGAAAATCTAAATTTTGGATTTTCGTGGGTCTTTTATTTTATAGAAATAAATTTATTATAAAAATCAAGGTTAGCTTCAAAAGTTTAGCTGAATATCTTCCTTTCTAGGAGCTAAGGATTTATATTTACTTAATATAAACTCAGCTCTTTTCATTTTTGAACATATAACTAGATATGGAGATATTTCTTCTAAAAATTAAAAGCATCATTTTAGAGATATAGATGAAAAAAGATCTTTATGCGAAGGTGAGAGTGTTGTTGAGCAGTAGTCATTTTGACTGTATATCAAATAAAAAATTTAAATTATTTAATAAACATAATAGTAATTGTTCATACTAAGTTAGTAAATATAATTTATGAAAGGAGATATATTATGAAAAAGAAAATTAGAAGACTTATAGCTTTACCAATAATGATATTATTATTTAATATTGCGGGGGTAAATTGTTATGCTTATGCACAAGTTACATATTTAGCTCAGGAACAGCAAAATAATTCAAAAGATATTGTTGACATTGCTATTGGAGACAATAGGTTTAAAACTTTAGTAACTGCTTTAAAGGCTGCAGGATTAGTTGATACACTCAAAGGTCAAGGTCCATTTACAGTATTTGCAGCTACAGACGATGCGTTTGCAAAACTTCCAAACAACACTGTCAACGATCTTTTAAAACCAGAAAATAAGGAGACACTCGTAAAGATTTTAACTTATCATGTTGCACCTCAAAAGCTTACTGCAGCAGAAATATTAAAGTTAAATGGTAAGGAGTTAAAAATGTCAAATGGGGAAAATGCTAAAATAGAAGTGAAAAATAATGAAGTATATATTGATGGAGCTAAGGTTGTAATTACTGATATTATGGCTAAAAATGGAGTAATACATGCAATAGATACAGTTATGATGCCATAGATAAGGGGTAATTACGTATTATAAAATGATAAAGGCATTTCTTTTTAAGAAATAGTAGTTTTAAATATGGTATTTTATCCATTATGTATGAATATAGTCATTGTTGTGTATATTTATTGAGAATTTGCTGTATTAAACTATTAGAGCTTGATAATAAGTCTAGATGTATTTATTACATATTTTATGGGTGGATTTTAAAGGTCACCCCTCGCCTCCACCATGAAACCCACGAAAATCTAAAGTTTGGATTTCGTGGGTCTTTTATTTTATAGAGATGAATTAATTATAAAAATTAAGTTTTTCTTTTAATAGTTTGGCTGAATATCGTCTATTTCTAGGAGTTAAAGATTTGTATTTAGCTAATATAAGCTAAGATCTTTTCTTTTTTGTTTAATTATACATTGATTGAAAAAAACGTTATCAATTGATATAATGTAGAGGCAATATTCCAATGGAAGGAAGTATTATATGTTCAGTTATAGTCAAATCAAAAGTCTTAATGATTTAGAAATTTCTGTTTATAATTATATTATGGATAATAAAGATAAGGTCAGATATATGAAAATAAGGGAATTAGCAGTTGAATCTCATGTATCAACTACAACCATATTAAATTTCTGCAAGAAAGTAGGTTGTAGTGGCTATTCAGAGTTTAAACTAAAATTTAAGTTATTTATAGAAGAAAAAGAAATTAAAAAAGTAAGTGAAGATAATACAGAGATAATTGATTTTTTTAAGAAAACGAATACTGAAGAATATGATGAAAAGATAGAGGAAATAGTAAAAGCTATATTAAAAGCAAAGAGAACAATTTTTATAGGAAGTAGCATGTCAGGAATTGTAGCAAGATATGGAGCACGATACCTATCAAGTGTTGGACAATTTAGTTTATGCATTGATGATCCTTATTACCCGACTACAGGTAAATTTTATGAAAATTCAGTTGTGATAGTATGTTCTGTGTCTGGAGAATCAAAAGATATTATAGGCCATATAAATAGATTTAAAAAAGATAATTGCTGTATTGTTAGTATTACTAACACTGAAAACTGCACTATAGCGAAAATGTCTGATTATAATATCCCATATTATGTGCCATATGTTAAAATAGGAATATATGATATTACAACTCAAATTCCAATCATAAGTATAATAGAGAGGATTGGAAGAAAATTGCAAAACCGTCGAGAAGAATCTATACAAGATGAGTAAATAGATATGCATGAAAAATAAAAGTATTTTACATAGAGCTTTATTAATTTGAAGTTTTTAACTCAAGTTGATAAAGCTTATTTTAATTACTCTTTTTGTTTGTTAATTACAGCTATTTAAATATATAAAATGTCAAGAACATATTTCGATTTTGATTGCAAAAAAACATTTTGTTTTTTTGCAATAACAAATTATTTAAGAACAGACATGTTTTTTATAAAGGTTTACATAGTGACAAAATTCGCTTTTTCAATTAACATTAAGATAAATTCAATAGCTATTCGAAAATAATAAATATAAGTGAGGTAATAAAATGGCAAAGGATTATGCATTAATTGCGAAAACGATTGCGAATAATTTAGGCGGTATCTCAAATATTGAAAGTGTAACTCATTGTATGACTCGTTTAAGAGTTTGTTTAAAGGACGACTCAAAAGTAAATGTAGATGAGATTAAAAAAATTAATGGAGTAATGGGATATGTTAACC
>JAEZKY010000352.1 GCA_023435985.1 Bacillota bacterium
GATATGTTATAATAGAGCACTAGAACTGGATTCGACCTTTGACTTGGCTTGGAATAATAAAGGATATATTCTTGAAGAGTTAGGCAGATATGACGAGGCTAGGGAATCCTATGATAAAGCATTAGAATTGAATTCTAACCATGTATACACTTGGAATAATAAAGGAAATATTTATAGAAAACTTGATAATTATAAGGAGGCAATTGATTGTTATAATGTAGCATTGAAATTGAATCCTAAATCTAGGGATACATTGTTCAATAAAGGCATTACTCTTGAACTACTTGGCAGACAAGAAGACGCAATTGAATGTTTTAATAAAATTTTCGATCTGGATCCTACTGATGTAAAAGCATTGTGTGCAAATGGTTATATTTTAATGCAGCGCCAAAAATATGAGGAAGCTATAAAGTTCTTTAATAAAATCCTAAAAATAGATCCAAACTATTTCAATGCGTGGTTTTACAAGGGTTATACTTTAGGAGAAATGAAAAAATATCATGAAGCATTAAAAGCTTATAATAACGCTCTAAAAATAGATTCAAAAAATATTAAAGTATTGTATAATAAAGGCAATATTCAGATAAAACTGGATAAATATCAAGAAGCGTTAGAATCTTTTGATAAAGTTTTAGAAATAGATCCCAATGATGTTGAGACATGGAATGACAAAGGACGTGCTTTTGTAAAACTTGAAAAATATCAAGAAGCCTTAAAATCTTTTGATAAAGCTCTAAAATTAGATCCAAATTTTGAACTTGCTTTGAATGCCAAAAATGAGATTTTAGAAGCTAAAAAGCAATAAAAAATCTCCGAATAATATTTAAAAAGAATATATGCTACATAAAACTAAGTAGATACTTTATGAAATCTAAGAATTCTGGATTAAGTACAATAGGAGTTGGATTTATAATTTTAATGGTTACTATCTGGTCATATTTAAACGGTGAATCATTTAATCATATTCCACTTATAATTTTCTCCATAATATTTATTATAACAGGTATATTCCAGACAATAAAATGTTACAATAAGACCTTTTATTTTGGAGTGATAACCCTGCTTTTAGTAGTAATGTGGATAAACGGTTTCATCCAGCCAGTTTATCCCGGTGCAACTCAAATAACTACACTATATTACTACCTAACTCTTGGAATATTAACCATTGCAAGTGGATGGATTGCTTATGATTTCATAAACACACATAAAATACCAAATGATAATGAAACGTTACGGTAAACCTTTATTAATAAATCTAAATAATATTACAGCTTTAAATAATAAAGAAAATGCATTTACAAAACTTGAAAAATACCAAAAAGTTACATAATACTTTGATAAGGCTTCAAAATCGAAGATTTTAGGCAGACAAAATTGGAAATTTTGTTGTAGATGAAACACAGTTTTCTACGGCATAAAAAGCAGATATTTCGAAAGCCCTAAAGATTGATCCCGGACATGACCCTCCATAAGGGCCAAAGAAATTTTAGAAGCTAAAAGGTAATAAAAAATCTCCAGACATTTAAAAAAAAGTATGTAGTAACTTATAAAATTAAAGTAGATTGTTTATGAAATCTAAGAATTCAGGTTTAAGTACAATAATATTTGGATTTATAATCTTAATGGTTACTATCTGGTCATATTTAAATGGTGAATCATTCAATCACATTCCACTTATAATTTTCTCTCTAATAATCATTATAAATGGCATATTCCAAATTAGAGAATATTATAATAAAGTTCTCTATTTTACGGTAGTAACTGTGCTTTTAGCGACAACATGGATAAATATTTATTTTCAACCAATTAATCCCCCTGCAAATCAAATAACTACCCTCTTTAACTACATAATTCCCGGAATATTAACCCTTGCAAGTGGATGGATTGCTTATGATTTCATAAACGCACATAAAATGCCAGATGATAATGAAATGTTAGAATAAACATTTATCACTGAATCCAAACGATATTACGGCTCTAAATAATAAAGGTGTCGAGTTAACAAATATAAACATGTACGAAGAAGCAATAGAATGCTTCGATAAGATTCTACAGTTAGATCCTGCAAATTCCACAGCTTTATACAACAAGAGCTTATTACTGAAAAAATGAGAAAACAATCTCAAATCCATAGAATACCGCGATAAGGCACTAAAATTAGATCCTAAATTAAAAAAGGTGGTAAAATCTGAAAAATTACTTTTAAAGAGTTAAAATGAATGTAAAAAAGAAGACATCTTGACAATCTTGAGTTTCATCTTTTTAACGGTTTTTTGTATTATAATTGGAGATCATTATGTTTGACAAGATTTTTTATCTTAAATTAATATCTGGTCTGGGTTTTATACTTGCAAGCTTTTATTTCACACGTAAATATAAGAAGAATCCTAAAAAATACAAGTATGGACTTTTACCTGCTATTTAGTTTTTCTTAGCAGGAATTTTACAACTTATCAGCGCTTTAACATATTCACTATTTTAAAACTTGTATTCTCCAAATTATGAGGGATTATTGTCAATTTTAAAGATCTGAAAATTCTTAATTCAAAGCCCCTACTATTTTGATATGAATTAGTTCCATTCTTTGAAAGCATGCCC
>JAEZKY010000375.1 GCA_023435985.1 Bacillota bacterium
GTGTAATAATAGTGCGAAAGCATGTGGAAGAAGTAAGAACCATTCAGTTATTGAACTATTAAATAGTGTATATGAACTAATTACATATGAAGAATTATATACAAGTAACTTTTAATATTAAAGGAAGTTAAGTTATCTCATTAATTGTATACAAGTATACAGTTATAATGTAAATATTTTAATTCATAAGAAAGGCAGGTATAAAATAGTGAAACAAAATATAACTAGAAAAATTCTACAATCACATCTAGTAGAAGGAAAAATGATTGCGGGAGAAGAGATATCAATTAAAATTGATCAAACATTAACACAGGATGCTACAGGTACAATGTCATACTTAGCATTTGAAGCATTAGGAATACCTAAAGTAAGAACTGAAGTTTCAGTAAGTTATATTGATCATAATACATTACAAGCAGGTTTTGAAAATGCAGATGACCACTTATTTTTACAATCAATAGCTAAAAAACATGGTATATATTGTTCAAGACCAGGTAATGGAATATGTCATCAACTTCATACAGAAAGATTTGCTGCGCCAGGAAAAACTTTATTGGGGTCAGATAGCCATACTCCTACTTCAGGCGCTTTAGGTATGATAGCTATAGGTGCAGGTGGAATGAGCGTAGCAATGGCTATGGCAGGACAACCATTCCCATTAGTAATGCCTCAAGTAATTAATGTTAAGTTAGCAGGAAAATTAAGACCAGGAGTTGCGGCTAAAGATGTTATTTTAGAAATTTTAAGAATTATGACAGTTAAAGGCGGAGTTGGAAAAGTATTAGAATATACTGGACCAGGAGTAGAAACATTAAGTGTAACTGAAAGACAAACAATAACTAATATGGGAGCAGAACTTGGTGTAACAACTTCTCTTTTCCCAAGTGATAAAGTAGCTCATGAATTTATGAAAGCACAAGGAAGAGAAAAAGACTGGGAAGAATTATTACCAGATGAAGATGCTGAATATGATGGAGTAATGGAAATAAACCTTGATGAAATTGAACCAATGGTAGCTCAGCCTAGCATGCCAGACAAAGTAGTTAAGATAAAAGACCTTGAAAAAACTAAATTACATCAAGTATTTATAGGAAGCTGTACTAATGCATCTTACAGTGATTTAGCTAAGGCAGCAGCTATTTTAGAAGGAAAATGTGTTCACCCAGATGTAAGCCTTTCTGTTGCAGCAGGATCAAAGCAAGTTTTTGAAATGATAGCAAGAGATGGAATACTTCAAAAATTAATTGCTTCTGGAGCTAGAGTACTTGAAAGTGCATGTGGACCATGTGTTGGTATAGGTCAAGCACCTCCATCAGCTGGAGTTTCTTTAAGAACTTCTAATAGAAACTTTAGAGGTAGAAGTGGAACAAAAGACGCACAAGTTTATTTATCAAGTCCAGAAGTTGCAGCAGCTAGTGCTATAGCAGGAGTAATCACTGATCCTAAGGATGTTGTAGATGTAACTATTCTAGAAACAATAAAAGAATCAATGGAACGTATTGTAGATGACAGAATGGTAGAAGCACCTGTAGAAAATACAGATGATGTTGTTGTAAGAAGAGGACCAAATATTCAACCATTACCATTAAGAGGAGAATTAGCTTCAGAAATAAATGCACCATGTCTTATAAAAGCTGAAGATAATATTACAACTGATGATATTATGCCTGCTGGTGCTAAAATTCTTCCACTTAGATCCAATGTTCCAGCTATATCTCAATATGTATTTAATGGAATAGATCCTACATTTGCTAAGAGAGCAAAAGATAGTGAAAATGGTGGATTTATAGTAGCTGGAGAAAACTACGGACAAGGATCAAGTAGAGAACATGCTGCTCTTGCACCTATGTATTTAGGAGTTCAAGTAGTACTTGCAAAATCTTTTGCAAGAATTCATCATGATAACTTAATCAATTATGGTATTTTACCATTAAGATTTACTGATGCAGCTGATTACGACAAAATAAATCAAGACGATAAGTTAGTTATTAAAAATGTTAAGGAATTAGTAAGTAAAGGTGAATTTGTTATAACAAATGAAACACAAGGATTTGAAATTAAGGCTTATGCAACTCTTTCAGATAGACAAAAAGAAGTGTTATTAGCTGGTGGTCAATTGAATTTTATTAAAAAGTTACTATAATAATCAATGCAATAAATTTTTAGAAAAGTGCAATTATAAAAACTCAACAATATAAAAGACTCTTTGGGATGCTATTAAAATTATGTGGTGTGATTTAAATAACATCTCAAAGAGTAAATGATAAAAAATTGTCTAAGAGTAATTTTACAATTTATTTAATTTTTATGCAAGATATTATATAAAAGTTTTGGAGGAGAGTTAACAATGAACAAAGTTAAATGTGCTTTAATGCGAGGCGGTACAAGTAAGGCGGCAGTATTTCATTATGATGACATGCCAAAAGATAAAACTAAGTGGTCAGATTTTCTTTTAGATGTAATGGGAAGTCCAGATGCAAGACAAATCGATGGTTTAGGTGGAGCTAATTCATTAACAAGTAAAGTTGCAATAATAAAAAAATCAGATAACAAAGAGTATGATGTTGAATATACTTTTGCTCAAGTTAGTTTAACGGATAGCGTAGTTGATTTTAAAGGAAATTGTGGAAATATTTCGTCAGTAGTAGGTCCGTTTGCGATAGATGAAGGATTAGTTGAGGTAACGGGTGAAAAGGTAGAAGTAAGAATATTAAATACAAACACAAATAAATTAATAACTTCAGAAGTAGAAGTTGAAAATGGGTATGCAAAAATAGAAGGTGATGCATACATTCCAGGAGTACCGAATCCAGGTTCACCAATATATCTTGGATTTTGTAATCCAGAAGGATCTGTTACAGGGAAGCTTTTACCTACAGGCAATGTAATTGATTTCATAGAAACTTCTATAGGTAAAATAAGCATTTCAATTGTTGATGCTGCTAATCCTTTAGTTTTCATTAATGCTGGAGATATTGGATTAAAAGGTACTGAATTACCGGAAGATTTTACAGATGAAAAGTTAAAGTTAATAGAAGAAATACGATCTATTGCAGCGGAAATGTGCGGATTTGCAAGTAAAGAAGAAGCTACAAAGAAATCTCCAGCCGTACCAAAATCAACTATAGTATCAGCATCAGCTGACTATATCGATCTAAGTGGAAATGAAAGAAAAAAAGAAGATATGAATTTAGTTGTTAGAATGATGTCTATGCAAAAGCCTCATAAGGCACTTGCAATAACAGGTGCAGTATGCATAACAGCAGCTGCTAGTATTGAAGGAACTTTAGTTAATAAGCTAGTTGAAAACAGTGGAAATAAAATTACAATTGGTCATCCAGGTGGAGTTATAGATACAATCGCTCAGTCTAATGATGGAAAGATTGAATCTGTAAAAATCCTTAGAACAGCTCGTAGAATAATGGATGGTTATGTGTATACAAGAAACGAATATTAAAAATAATTAGAGGCTATGGTATAAAGATTAACTATAGATAAAATAATTTAGAGTATATGGAGGAAATTAACTATGATAAATTTTGATAGTCTTGTAATGAGTCCATTTGTATTATTGTTCTTAGCTGTATTTTTAGGACTTCTATTTGGAAAAATAAAAATTGGACAATTTAAATTTGGTTTCTCAGGAGCCTTATTTGCAGGAATTGCATTAGGGTGGTCAGTATTAACATATGCAAAAGGCATCGTTAGCAGTGGTGCAGCCAATAAAACAGCACAACAATTAGTAACTAATGGTGTTATATCTACAGATCTTTTTAATTTATTCCTTATTTTATTTATTGCTGCAGTAGGACTTTTAGCAGGTAAAGACTTAAAAGGTGTATTAAAAACATATGGAGCTAAACTTATTGTTATAGGTTTTGTAATAACATTTACTGGAGTTGCAATAACTTATGGATTTTTAGCAACTAATAAAAATTACAGTCCACACCAAATATCAGGTATATATGCAGGGGCACTTACAAGTTCACCAGGACTTGCAGCGTCACTTGATGCAGCTAAAGAACATGGAAATGAAATAGTTGCAGAATATAATTCTATGTCACCTGAGGATAAAGATAAAGTGTTAAAAATGATTGATAAATCAGGAAAGTTAACATCAGAAAATACTACTGAGCTAACAGATGAGCAAAAGGCTGCGGTTGTTAAGGCAACTCAAGCAGATGTAAGTTCAGGATTTACAGCGGCATTCCCATTTGGAGTAGTGTCAATTATATTATCTGTAGTACTTATTCCAAAAATATTCCGCATAGATGTTGAAAAAGAAAAAGAAGAATTTGCAAAATCAATGAAAGCTGTTTCTGGAAATGATGGAGAAGCTATGAAAGAAGCTGCAATAGATAGTGAAAAAGCAAAGAAAAAATCTGTTAAAGAAGCTAGTTTTGATCTTGTTGCATTTGCACTAGTTTGTTTTGCAGGATACGTTTTAGGGGCAATAAACATTCCACTAGGAAAATTAGGGCATTTTAGTTTAGGAACTCCAGGAGGAGTACTAATGAGTGCACTTATATTCAGTAATGTAGGTAATATTGGCATTATTAATTTCAGAATGGATGGTAAGATATTAGGTTCAATAAGACAGCTTGGGTTAGTATGTTTCTTAGCAACTGTTGGATTAACTTATGGATATGATGTTATTAATACTTTTGCAGGATCAGGAGTTTGGTTAGCTATGATGGGATTAGTAGTTGTTTTAGTAGCAATTCTAATGGGATTTATAGTTGGAAGATATGTATTCAAACTAAACTGGGTTATATTGGCGGGCGCTATATGTGGCGGTATGACTTCAACACCAGGACTTGGAGCAGCAGTTGATGCAATAGGTAGTGATGACGCAGCTACCGGTTATGGGGCAACTTATCCATTCGCATTATTATGCAAAGTGTTATTTATAACAATACTATATAGACTGTTTTTAATGTAGTGGGCAAAATAGCTTAATTAATTTTAAAATAGCATAAAACCTGAAAAAAATTATATATTTTCAGGTTTTGTGTTAATTAGTTTTAGAGATAGAAAAATACTTGAATTAAAAATTAGTGCGTGAACTAACAAGGAGGATAAATTTATAATGAATATAAATTTAGATAATTTAAATATAAAGAAATATAACAACTTATATAGAAATAGCAGTGTAGAAGAACTTATAAAATTTGCGACTGAAAGAGGAGAAGGAACTCTATCAGATACTGGAGCTTTAGTTGTAAATACAGGTAAATACACTGGCAGATCTCCTAAGGATAGATTTATTGTGAAAGATGATATCACAAATGACACAATAAATTGGGGAGATGTAAACTTACCAATAGATGAAAAAGTATTTGATAAAATTTATGCGGATGTAGTGGAATACTTAAAGGAAAAAGATCTATTTGTATTTGATGGTTTTGTAGGGGCTTTAAAAGAATATACTCTTCCGATAAGAGTTGTATGTGAATGTGCTTATCAAGCTATGTTTGCTAATCAAATGTTTGTTAGACCAACTGCAGAAGAACTTTCTAATCATATGCCAGAATTTAATGTAATTTCAGCTCCAGGTTTTAAGGCTAAGGGAATTGAAGATGGATTAAATTCAGAAGCATTTGTATTAATGAATTTTTCAAAGAAGATAATTCTTATAGGTGGGACAGCTTATTCAGGGGAAATTAAAAAATCTATGTTTTCAGTAATGAATTATTTACTTCCTCAAGAAGGTGTGTTACCAATGCACTGTTCAGCAAACAAAGGAGAAGACGGACAAACTGTCATTTTCTTTGGTTTATCAGGGACAGGAAAAACAACATTATCTACAGATTCTAATAGAAAACTTATAGGAGATGACGAACATGGCTGGAGCGATAAAGGTGTATTCAATTTTGAAGGCGGCTGTTATGCAAAAGCTATAGGTCTTAATAAAGAAAAGGAAAAGGAAATATATGGTGCGATTAAATCTGGTGCATTGCTTGAAAATGTAGTAGTGAATGAAAATGGAGTTCCAGATTACAATAATGGTACACTTACTGAAAATACTAGAGCAGCTTACCCGTTACATCATATAGAAAATATTGAAGTTAGTGGAGTTGGAAATACTCCAGATAAAATAATATTCTTAACAGCAGATGCATTTGGAGTAATGCCTCCAATAAGTAAATTAACAAAAGAAGCAGCTATGTATCATTTTATGTCTGGTTACACAAGTAAGGTAGCTGGAACAGAAAGAGGAATAACAGAACCTAAAGCTACATTCTCAGCTTGTTTTGGTGAACCTTTTATGCTTTTAAATCCAGCAGTTTATGCTAAATTATTAGGTGAAAAAGTTGCTGAAAATGATACAGAAGTATATCTTATAAACACTGGCTGGATAGGTGGAGCATATGGAACAGGAAATAGAGTTAATCTTTCTTATACAAGAGAAATGGTTAATGCAGTAATTGGAGATAAGTTTAAAGATGTAAAATTCAATGAACATCCATTATTTAAGGTACTTGTACCAGAAGAATGTCCAAATGTTCCTAGTGAGCTTCTTGATGCTAGAGGTTTATGGGAAAATAAAGAAGAATACGATAAAAAAGCTGAAGAGTTAGCACAAAAGTTTAATGAAAACTTTGCGAAATTTAGTAATGTGTCTGATGATATTTTAAGTGCAGGTCCAAGCTTACAATAATTTGTGTGTAAATGGATGTCTGTGTGTAGTTCATCAAACTAAGATATTGAGCTACATTTTTGATCTATTATTTGCTTAAAATCTGTGAGTAAAGTTCATCATGAACACTTGCTATGGTATTGGAGGAATAATAAACTTATGGGAAAATTTATTATAGAAGAAGCAAAGAGATGCCTAAATTGTAAGAAACCTATGTGTAAAGAAGGCTGCCCTGTTAATACTCCTATTAATGAAGTTATAGAAATGTTTTTAGATGGAAACATAATGGAATGTGGAGAAAAGCTTTTTGAAAATAATCCTTTATCAGTGGTATGTTCATTAGTTTGCCCACATGAAAATCAATGTGAGGGACATTGCATTTTAGGTAAGAAAAGCAGTCCAGTGCAAATAAGTTTAATAGAAAATTACATATCAGATTATTATTTGAATTTTAATACTAATAAAACAATAAAAAAGATTAACAAGAAAGTTGCAATAATAGGATCAGGACCTGCTGGAATTACAATAGCTATTATGCTTGCAGCGAAAGGTTATGACATAACTATCTTTGAAGCTCTTGATAATATTGGAGGAGTTTTATGGTATGGAATTCTTGAATTTAGATTACCTAAGAGTGTTTTACTAAAGCTAAAAGATAAATTAATTACAATGGGAATTAAAATAAGACCAAATACTTTAATTGGATCATCAATAACAATTGATGATGTTTTTAGAGATGGTTATAAAGCTATATTTATTGGTACAGGTGTATGGAAACCTAGAAATTTAGGAATAAAAGGTGAAACTTTTGGGCATGTTCATTATGCTATAGATTATTTAAAAAATCCCTCTGTATACAACTTAGGAAAAAGAGTGTGCATAGTAGGTGCAGGAAATGTAGCAATGGATGTAGCAAGAACAGCTCTCAGAAATGGTTCTACAGATGTAAATATAATGTTTAGAGAAGGTCCTGAAAGCATTGAGGCTGAACCAATTGAAGTAGAGTATGCAAAAATTGATGGTGTTAAGTTCGAATATTTTAAAGCTCCTATTGAAATAATTGATGAAGGTATTAAGTGTGTAAAAACAGAAATTGTAAGAGATAGTGAAGGAAACAAAAAAATTGAGTATTGTGAATTTGCGGAAGAGGTATTTAAAGCGGATTCAGTTATTTTAGCTATAGGACAAGGACCGCGTTCAAACATTGTATCTAATACAATAGGAATAAATGTTAATGGCATTGGGTTAGTAGAGGTTGATGAATTTGGAAGAACCACTCGAAATGGAGTGTTTGCATCAGGTGATGTGGTAACAGGTGCTAAAACGGTTGTTGAAGCTGTAAGAGTATCAAAAAAGGTAGCACAGGCCATTGATGAGTATGTTTGTTCACTAGAGGAGTATATATAAGATACGGTTTGCAATAATTTAAATTAATTGTGAAAGGGAGGTGAAATTGAACTATTACTTTGTAATAATTCAATTGGCATATGGGTATAAATGTAAAAGAAGAATCGTTAAGATTACATAAGGAAAAAAAAGGGAAGCTTGAAGTTGTTGGAACTATGCCGTTAAAAAATGGAGAAGATTTAGCATTAGCGTACACTCCAGGTATATCAGGACCATGTTTAGAAATTGCTAAAGATAAAGAAAATGCATATGAATATACAATAAAAGGTAGAACTGTTGCTGTAATTACAAATGGAACGGCGGTACTAGGTCTTGGAAATATTGGATCATTAGCAGGGCTTCCAGTTGTTGAAGGTAAGGCGTTATTACTTAAAAGATTTGGAAATGTGGATGCAATGCCAATTTGTGTAGATTCTATAGATTCAGATGATATAGTAAATACAATAAAAAATATAGCAATAGGTTTTGGTGGAATACATCTTGAAGATATTAAGTCTCCAGAATGTTTCTATATTGAAGATAAATTAAAAGAAATGCTTGATATACCAGTATACCATGATGATCAACATGG
The DNA here is from genome assembly GCA_023435985.1 of Bacillota bacterium. GTDB lineage: Bacteria > Bacillota > Clostridia > Clostridiales > Clostridiaceae > Clostridium. Next base: position 8,619 of record JAEZKY010000375.1, read on the forward strand.
CACAGCAATTGCAGTTTTAGCAGGATTATATAATGCACTAAAAATAGTAGATAAAGATATGTCTAAAATAAAAATTGTAATAAATGGTGCAGGTGCTTCAGGGATTGCAACTGCTAAACTTTTAATTTCAGCTGGAGCAAAAAATATAATATTATGTGATATAAATGGTGTAGTTGTAGAAGGCGATACTACACTAAATGAACCACAACAAAAAATTGCTATGGTTACTAATAGAAGTTTAGAAAAAGGAAAATTAGAAGATGTCATTAAAAATGCTGATGTCTTTATCGGGGTTTCAGATGCTAACACATTAACTAAAGAAATGGTAGAGAGCATGAATAAAGATAGTATAGTTTTTGCTTTAGCTAATCCAACTCCAGAAATCATGCCTGATGAGGCAAAAAAAGCAGGAGCTAGGGTTATAGCTACAGGAAGATCAGATTTTCCAAATCAAATTAACAATGTTTTAGTATTCCCAGGAATTTTTAAAGGTGCGTTAAGCGTTAGAGCTAGAGATATATGTGATGAAATGAAAATCGCAGCAGCGAAAGGAATTGCAAGCTTGGTAAATGAAAGTGAATTAAGTGAAGAGTATATAGTACCTACAGTATTTAATGAAGAAGTTTGTAATGCAGTTTGTAATGCAGTTACTGAAATAGCAATAAAGTTAGACGTATCTAGAGGATAAAAATAAATCATGTTTACACAAAATCTTAATCTCAAGAAAATTATGCAGTTATATAAAAAATAAAATAAGTCATTGCAGAATTAAAAATTATGAATCTGTAAGCTAATAGAGAGTAGCCTCCTATGGTAATCTAAAAGTATCATGGGAGGCTATTTATATGCTAAAAATAGGATGCTGTTTGGAAAGTGCTATAGCAATTTTTGTACGTTTTATGTACAATATAGAATAGTAAATGATATACATAAATGAAATTATATATTAACGATTATTATGTGTTTTAAGAATATGGGGTGAGTAAAAATGACACACAAAAGTGAATTTATATTTAATAAGGAACTACAGGATGGTTTGAAAATTGATTGTGAAAAGTGTTTTGGATTTTGTTGCATAGCATTATATTTTTCTGCTTCTGAAGGGTTTCCAGCTGACAAGGATGCTGGGAAAACATGCTTAAACTTAAAATCAGATTTCTCTTGCGCCATTCACAAAAATCTTAGAAAGAATGGGCTTAAAGGCTGCACGGCTTATGATTGTTTCGGAGCAGGGCAAAAAGTTGCTCAAGGTACATATAGAGGACGTAATTGGAAAGAGAATCCAGAAACGGCAAAAGAAATGTTCGAGGTGTTTTTGATCATGCGACAGCTTCATGAAATGCTATGGTATTTATTTGAAGCATTTAGGATACAATCTAACGATGTTATTCAAAATAAGCTTAACGATTTGATAAAAGATATAGAACATATCACTAATCAGAATACTGATTCACTTATGAAATTAGATATAGAAGAATATCGTGATAGAGTTAATTTATTACTTCATCAGACAAGTGAAGATGTACGAACTAAGGCACTTAATGGCCAAAGAAGTACTTTGAAACGTAAAAAGATTGCAGGGAGATTAGATTGCTTTGGTGCAGATCTTAGAAAAGTTAATCTTATGGGAGCGGATCTAAGAGGAGCATTTCTAATTGCAGCAGATCTAAGAGGGAATGATCTTAGTGGAGCAGATTTTATTGGAGCTGATATGCGGGATGCAGATATTAGGAGAACTAATCTAGAGAAAAGCATATTTCTTACACAATCTCAAATTAATACAGCTAGAGGAAACTTAAGTACAAAGCTACCGCTAGCTTTAATTCGTCCAACATATTGGGAAGAATAATTTCCCCTTGACAAAATTTATTTTCTTTAATATACTTTTACAAAATAAAGGCTATGAAGAGAAGATTAGTTATGATAAAAGCTTGGGCACAATCAAAAAATTATAAGTTAGTATTACTTGATTATTATTTTGAATGTACTTTACAGAGAAGTTCCTTGCGCTGAAATGGAACAGTGGAAATTTTAACGAAACAAGCCTCGGAGCCGCATACGGATCTTAATTTAGATAACATGCTTAAGTAGAATGCAGTTTCTAATAAAGTATTCATACTTTGTTCAAAGAAATTCTGTAGGGATTTTTACATTTACTGTAAATTGTAAGCTATGAACTGAATTAAGTGATACTATGACGTTTGTTCACGTTACAGAACTAGAGTATAAATTTGTACTCGAGAAGGTTAGTATGGCGACATGTTAATGAAATAGGGTGGTACCGCGGAATAATTCGCCCCTACAGATTAATAATTTTGTAGGAGGTGTTTTTTTATACCATTTTTTATAATGCAGATTAAAAGTATGAGATTCTTAATGGTGTATAGTTTATGCATAATTAGGAAGGATTAACTTAAAGGAGTGTACTTTATTATGGAAGAAAGAAAAGTAAAACGACCTGTATTCCCTAAAAGAGCTGTAATAACTGCTGGTATGCCTTATGGAAATAAAGAATTACATTTTGGTCACGTGGGCGGTGTGTTTGTTCATGCTGATGCTTTTGCAAGATTTTTAAGAGATAGGATAGGAAGTGAAAATGTTATATTTGTATCAGGAACAGATTGCTATGGTTCACCTATTTCAGCCAGCTATTTAAAAATTGTAGAAGATAAAAAATATGAAGGAACTATAGAGGATTATGTTCGAGAAAATCACGAAAAGCAAAAGAAAGTATTAGATGAATACAAAATGAGTTTAAATTTATATGGTGCTTCAGCTTTGGATAGAGCAGGTGAAATACACAAGGAAGTATCAAAAAAAATATTTAATAAATTATATGAAGGCGGGCATTTAGTTAAGCTTTCATCTCCACAGTTTTATGATCCGGATTATAAAGTGCTGTTAAATGGCAGGCAGGTAATAGGAAAATGTCCAATAGAAGGCTGCAATTCAGATAAGGCCTATGCAGATGAATGTGCTTTAGGTCATCAATATATGCCAAATGAATTAATTGAACCAAAGAGCATTTTATCAGGTAAGACACCAGAATTAAGAGCTGTGACAAACTGGTACTTTGAATTGGATAAATATAGTGAACTTTTGAAAAAGGAAGTGGAATATTTAAAAGCAAATTCCAATTGGCGTAAATATTTATTAAACACTATGGAAGAATTTCTGAAACTTCCAATTATCTATGTAAAACGCAAGCAGCTGGAAGGTATCACAAGCCTAGAAGAAAAATTGCCAAAACACCAAATTATTGATGAATCAAAGAAACCATCAATCATTTTCATATTTGAAAATTTAAATGATAGAGATAAGGCAAGAGAGATATTCGATGAGCTTGGAATTCGTTTTAGAACAGGCAAGACCTTAGTGCCATTTAGGTTATCAGGAAATGTTGAATGGGGGATTGAGGTGCCTGAAAAGGAAGAACTAAAAGATTTAACCTTTTGGGTTTGGCCAGAATCTCTTTGGGCACCAATATCATTTACTAAAGCATATCTTGAAGCCATTGGCAGAGATAAGGAGGAATGGAAAACATGGTGGAATTCAAAGAACTCAAAGGTGTATCAATTTATTGGTGAAGACAACATTTATTTTTATGGAGTTGCAGAAATGGCAATGTTTATGGCCTTGCGAGGCATAAATAGTGATGATAAAGCTGACTTTGAAAATATTAATCTTCCGCATTTAATTGCTAATAATCATTTATTATTTATGGATAAAAAAGCAAGCAGCAGTGGTAGTATTAAACCGCCTATGGCAAGTGAACTACTTAAGTACTATACAGCAGAACAATTACGGATGCATTTCTTAGGATTGGGGTTATCTAAGAAAAGTGCCAGCTTTACACCACAAGTGTTTATGTCTGAAAAAGAAAAGCAAGGTCCTGATACAGTATTAAAAGATGGTAATCTTCTTACTAATGTATTTAACAGACTTGTTCGCTCTTGTTTTTACACAGCGCAAAAATATTTTGATGGCAAAATACCAGTAGGAGAAATTAGCGACGAAATTATAGAAGAATCTAATGAAGCTATTTTAGCTTATGAAAAGAATATGTATAACCACGAATTTCACAGTGTCATTTATGTTTTAGACAGTTATATCCGCAAAATGAGTAAATATTGGGCAGGTAATATGAAAAGTACAGAAGCAAATAATGATAATGAGCTTCGTAAACAAGTATTAATAGATTCCTTTCATGCTGTAAGAACTGCAATTACTTTAATTCATCCGATTGCCCCAGAAGGCTCGGAAAAGGTGAGAGAATATTTAAATATAAATGAACAAGTTTGGGATTGGAAATATATCTTTAACCCAATTTATGAATTTATAAAGAATCAAGAAGTGCATAAACTAAAATATTTAGAACCACGTGTTGATTTCTTTGAAAAGCATGAAAGCCAAATTTCAAATTAGTATATGATTTCGAGTATAGATATACACAAAAGTTTAATTTAAATTCGTATCTGGAAAAGTTTCATAGAAGAAATAAATTAAGCCTCTCTGCAGAAGCAGAAGAGGCTTAATTTATTATTTTAACTTATAACATAAGTTTTAGCTTAATTTAAATGATGATTTTAAAGGTACAATTCTGTTAAATACTAATTTATCAGTTGTGGTATGTTTTGTATCTACACAAAAGAAACCGTTTCTAACCATTTGGAACTTATCTTGAGGTTTTGCATCTTTAAATGCAGTTGGCTCAATGAAACCTTGTAAAATTTCCATTGAATTTGGGTTAATTTGTTCTAAGAAATCTTTTCCTTCATTTTCTGGAGCATCATCTAATATTAATGGTTCGTATAATCTGAATTCAGCAGGAAGACAAGTTTTTGCATCTACCCAGTGGATAGTTCCTTTTACTTTTCTGCCAGTGAAACCTGAGCCACTCTTAGTTTCTGGATCGTAAGTACAGTGAACTTCTATAACTTCACCATTTTCATCCTTTATTATGTCAGTACACTTTACAAAATATGCTCCCTTTAATCTAACTTCGTTACCAGGGAATAATCTAAAGTATTTCTTAGGTGGAATTTCCATAAAGTCTTCTTTTTCAATATATAATTCTCTAGAGAATGGAACTAACCTTGTTCCTTGTGTTTCATCCTTAGCATTGTTTTCTATTTCAAGCATTTCTGTTTCATTTTCAGGATAATTAGTAATTACAAGCTTTAATGGATTTAATACACCCATAGTCAGTGGTGCTTTAAGCTGTAAATCTTCTCTTATAAAGTAATCTAACATTTGAGAATCAACAACTGAATTAGCTTTAGCAACTCCAATAGCTGTGCAGAAATTTCTTAATGCTTCAGGAGTACAGCCCTTTCTTCTAAGCCCTGAGATAGTAGGCATTCTAGGGTCATCCCATCCGTCAACAATTTTTTCATCAACTAATTGTTTAAGCTTTCTTTTACTCATAACAGTATTAGTCATGTTAAGTCTTGCAAATTCTATTTGTCTTGGAGCAGCATCCATTTCACATTCACGTACAACCCAGTCATATAATGGTCTGTGATCCTCAAATTCTAAAGTACAGATAGAATGAGTTACATGCTCAATAGCATCTTCTAATGGATGAGCAAAATCGTACATTGGATAAATGCACCACTTATTACCAGTGTTGTGATGAGCAGAATGAGATATTCTATAAATAATAGGATCTCTCATATTTATATTTGGTGAAGCCATATCTATTTTTGCTCTAAGAACTTTTTCACCATCAGCAAATTCACCTTTTCTCATTTTTTCAAATAAATCTAAATTTTCTTCGACAGATCTATTTCTGTAAGGGCTTTCTTTACCTGGCTGAGTTAAAGTTCCTCTATATTCCTTAGCTTCTTCAGGTGATAAATCACAAACGTAAGCTTTACCTTTCTTTATTAATAGGATAGCTCTATTATACATTTCATCAAAATAATTAGATGCATAGAAAAGTTCATTCCAGTTTCCACCAAGCCATTTAACATCCTCTTTAATTGATTCAACATATTCTGTATCTTCTTTAACAGGGTTTGTATCATCAAATCTTAAATGAGTTTTTCCTTTAAATTCTTCTGCTAAACCAAAATTTAAAAGTATAGATTTAGCATGACCTATATGTAAGTAGCCATTAGGTTCTGGTGGGAAACGAGTAATTATCTCTTTGTGTTTTCCGCTTTCTAGATCTTCTACAATGATATTTCTTATAAAGTTAGAAGAATTGATTTCATTTGACATAATTTAACCTCTTTCATAAGTGTATTTAGACATAAAAAGAAAATAACAAGTCAAAGATGTTAGGTATATTTTGAGTCAGATAATTAAGTGTCTTTATTATACTTATATCCATTAGATCAGCATGCTAACGAAGTAGACCCTAAAAAGATCAGCATGCTGACTTGTTATTTTTTTAATATGCTTCAAATTAAGAAAAATATATTTTAAGATAATATATTTTACAATAATAATTCTACATTTTAAGAAAAACTGTAAGGATTTCAATTAAAATTGTACTTTGTTAATTGTAACATATATATCTAAATTATATTGTAATTTTTACTACTAATAATTTTAATCCAATATAAAGAAAAAATAAAGATAAAATTAAATAGTTGTCTAAAATGGCTAAAATAGATTTATAAAGCAGCTACCTTGGAAAAAGTATTGTAATCTTTTGTATCAGTTTTTATTTTCATAAAAATAGTATCATAACCGTCTATTTTATTTGCTTTATAACCTTCTCATTCAATACAAATTGGATATGCAGCTTCATAAAGAGTTTTACCACTTAAAAATAAAATATTATGCAAAAAATGTGAAGCATTGTTACTGATAATGCAGTCAAGAATAAAATTTCCGTCTTTATTTATGTTTACGCCTTTCCAAGAGCTATTTTCATAATAACTTTTAGGCCTGTTCCAGCTTAGAAGTGTCTGCAACTTTTTTATCTTTCCAAATTTATTGTTTAAAATATCTTTTTTTAGATTTTGAATTGCCTTTGAGTACGACCATTGAAAATCTACTGCAACAAATAAATTAGCTTTTTCAGATAACTTTTTTATTTCTAAGCATTCATCAATTGTAGGAGCTAGAGGTTTCTCACAAAAAACATTAACACCATGCTTAAGAGCGGAAATAATTTCTTTGTGATGAACATGTGCAGGTGTTGCTATTATTGCTAAATCAGCCTTGTTTCCATTTAAACAACTTTCAATCGTGTCATAAATTTTTACGTCATGTTCAAGTAATTCCTTGTAATAACCACTCTTTTTAGGATTTCCACTTACAACAGCGACTAATTTATAGCTATCATCATTAGATTTTAGCATCTCTTTTACAAAATTCTTACCATAGCCATTTAAGCCTGTCAAAATAATTTTAATTTGGTTATTCATTAACAATACCTCCATATTTTTAAATTTAGAATCTTGCATAAAATATCTAGGAGTGAATAATTAAGGACTGCTTATGAAATATAAGATTATTAATAAAGATAAAATATATGTCTTAGTACAATATTATGTATTGGAATATAATTCTGCATAATGCTTATTGTAACATGTTTTACAAAATATAATATAGAGAATTTCCTGGTATTTTAGAAGGTTTTGTGACTTTGAAATTTTCAGCAGAGGATACTTCGTCTATATTGTGAAAATGTAGAATTTATAGAAAAAACAATATATTGTAGTATATAAAGTAAAATGATATAATTATTTGGAAAATGTATAAGGGGTGATAATATGATTATTTGGGGATGGGGAAGAGTAACTAAAAAGTTTATAGGAGCAGCTTTTCAAAGAACGTGTAATTACTGTAATCAGACAAATATTTGGCAATTATGTATTGTTAGAAAGTGGTTTACATTATTTTTTATTCCTGTAATACCATATGAAAAAGCATACAGAATTGCTTGTCCGAGTTGTGGAAGTTATATTGAATTAACTAAGGAGCAATTTGAAAAAATGAAGATTCAAATTGAATCAACTGATTCAAGCGGGGAAATTGGTAATCATGGTGCTGACGATTCGAAGTATAGGGGAAAGACGGAAACACAAATAAATTATTTGAAGCAAATGGAAGAAGCTCATAAAATGCAGGCAGAAAATAAGTAAAATTGTTGAATTAAAATAAGTTATAAATTAAATAGAGATTTTATTTTGATAATAGAATAAAGTAAATAATTAAATTGTGTGATGAGGAGGCTTATATCTTAGAGGTAAGCCTTTTTATTATATAAAAATAATCCTAAAATTTAATTGACACAGATAGAATGTGAAGCATTGCCAATAATGTAATCGAGAATAAAATTTCCATAGTCATCAATAATAATGCCTTTCCAAAAGAGCTATTTTCATAATATAGGAATTATTCAATAGTAATGTTTTGAATGTGTTGGATTTTATAGGTAAAATATATTAGGTAGAGGGGGCATAATAAAATGAAAGAATTTATAAAAAATTATAAAAGTCTGCCAAAAGAAATGTATGTTATATGTTTTGCAACACTTATAAATAATTTGGGAGAATTTGTAGGACCATTTTTAGCATTATATCTTACTCAAAAAATTGGCATGACAACTGCAATAGCTGGAATAATAGTGACACTATCATCGGTTATAGGTATTCCTGCATCAATTTTAGGTGGGAAAATATCTGACATGAAAGGAAGGAAAAAAATATATATTTATGCACAAAGTTTATCTGCAGTATTATTAATTCCTTGCGCATTCACTAAAAATCCATTGATTACTATAATATGCCTGCTTTTGAGTACATTCTTTGGTGGCTTTATACGTCCAGCATATTCTTCAATGATGGTCGATATACTTTCAAATAAGCAAAGACAAGTTGGCCTTTCGCTAAATTATCTTTCTATAAATGCAGGTATTGCTATAGGGCCTATAGTAGCAGGGTTCCTATTTAATAATCTTTTACAAATGTTATTCTTAGGGGATGCTTTAACTTCTTTTGCAGCAGTATTTTTAGTATGGAAGCATGTTGAAGAGACATATACAGTAAATAGTGAAGAGAAAGCTCAAAATAAAGCTGAAGCAGCAGAAAAGGGAAATACATTTCAAATGCTTTGGAAAAGGCCGGAATTAAGTATATTTTTAGGCTTAAATATAGTATATAGCTTTGTTTATTCTCAGCATAAGTTTTCACTTCCAATGACATTAAATGCACAGTTTAACAATGAAGGAGCAAAATACTTTGGATATATTATGAGTACAAATGCTATTACAGTTTTAATTTTAACAGTTTTCATAGGTTATATAACAAAGAGGAATCATCAGTTAACAAATATGACCCTTACAGGAATATTGTATGCTATAGGTTTTGGAATGATAGGTTATCTTAATAGTTTTTCTTTTTTTATAATATCAACAGTAATATGGACTTGTGGAGAGATTTTAAGCTCTATAAGCTCGGGAGTCTATGTAGCAAATAACAGTCCGAATAATTATAGAGCTAGGTTAAATGCCATAACCAATCTAGGAAAATTTTTAGGAGCAGCACTTAGTACTTCTTTTGCAGGAGCATATATAGAATTATATGGGTGCAGAACCTTATGGTTTTTAGTGTTTCTTATTTCAATAATAGCAGCCATAGCAATGTTTGGGCTAAAGATATTTTCAACAAGAACGCGAAGAATCAAATCTAATGTATTAACACATGCTGAGTAAACGGAAAAGTTTATGATGCTTTAGCATAATGGGAATAAAATACTGCTAAATACATAATAATTTATAATTAAGTGTAAGGGCGAATTTATAATTAGAGGTACATAAGATTTTATTAGGCATGCTTTATATTTTATCTATAAAGCATGTCCTGAAGTAAGTAAAAAATTATTTTAAATTTATAACTGGAAGGTTAATTTTTTTTATATAGCAAATCATTCTTATTGAAAATATAGTGATTAGGGATAAATGCTGAGCAATATGAGCACCAGTAACAGGATATAAAAACCACAATAGAAGTGAGCCGACAATTCCTGCAACACAGTAAACATCAGTTTTAAATATTTCGGGTTTTCTATTAGTAATTATATCTCTGAGCATTCCACCGCCAACACCGGTTATGCTTGCAGCAAATAAAAATAACATTAAGTTATAACCATTTTCAATAGCTTTAAGACCTGAAGATACAAAAAAAGCAGAAAGTCCAATAGCATCTATTATTACGAAAATGGTATTATATTTTAATTTACCACGAAGGATAATAGGGATAGTTCCTCCTAAAATTATGAAAGGAATTGTTTTATAATTTGAGAAGAAAGCTGGAATGCCAGCATCAGTTACGATATCACGAAGAACACCGCCTCCCATAGCTGTAACAGTAGCTAAAATGTATATTCCAAATAAATCAAATTTCTCTTCAATTGCAACAAAAGCACCAGATGCCGCAAATGCAAAAATGCCTAAATATTCTAGCAGGGCAATATCATACATAGATAAAATGTTCCTTTCTATTAATTTCATAAGAGCTTGTCTTTGAAGTGCATAAAAAAGAGACGAATTGCGTAGACAATCCGCCTCTGTTATTGTACCTGAAAGATTCTCTTTAATAAGGCTTATTTAAAAATAACTAAATAACATACATATTAATGTACTTGTGAGTTATTTTATTTGCTTAATTAAAAGATTGCTTCTTGGGTGTCATAAGACTTTCCAGAGTTTCGTCAGAATTCGGTCCTTTTGCCTGAGAGTTTGTTGCGACTTCACCTTCGGCGCTGCTATATCTGCAGTCTCTCCCAAATTCGTCATACGATCTATATAAATTACCAACTAGATTATAAATTAGTTCTAATTGGATGTCAATGAATTATAATCTAATATTATATTTTATCTGTATATTCATCGTCAGCATCATCGTCATCATTTAAATCAATGGACTTTGAGGATAAAGAAGAGCGTGAAATATTTGAATTATCAGCACTGTTATCATCAGTATTATTTACATCTTCAGTATCAGAAGCTTCTGATTTTGATGAGTTTATATCAGCTCCTGATTTTTGTATACAGTACCCCTCTGAGGTTGGACGCTGAGGAATTCTTTTATTATCCATGTTAATCACTCCTTGCTTAATTGATATTGTATAGTTTTTTACAAAATTTTATATTTCGCCTTTATATTCAAATTCATCACTATCATTATTCATATCGGAATATTTTATTAGTGTAGGTATTCTTTTAGTAGGATCGGAAGCTTTTTCACGCTCAATACTTCTAGCAATTGAATTATATCTATCTTTTGAATTGGTTGAGTTATCTAACGCATGTTGTATATTTCTAGCGTAATGAGAAGGTTTTGTATTTGGCGAATGAAGATCAGTTAACTTTTCAGTATCATAATCCCCAGGTGTTGGAGAATATGGGGCTTTTTCATTTGTCATGGCAATCACTCCTAACATAATTAGTTTAGTATTAATAAAAATTTCTTTATAATTATTATTTGAAAAAACAGTTATATTAATCTGCGAAGTATTTGGATATTAAATAAAATAATAAATTAATTTCATATATCTTTAAAATGTTGAAATGTATAGAAAATGATTGTGGTTATAATTAAAAAATACATAGAATATAAAAAATTCACAGTTAACTTTTGAAAACTGTGAATTTCTTCTATATTAGATTAAGTGGAAGCCATGGTTCTAAGATATCATATGGTATTCTTGTGCCTTGAATACTTTCTCCAAGTTTAACTGTAGGTTTAAGTTTGCCATGGTAATCACTTCCGCCACTAGAATAAAGATTATTGTTCTTGCAATAATCAAGGAGAGCTTTTGTTCTATCAATTGAATGAAGAGAATGATAGCATTCTATTCCATCAAGTGCATTTAATGATATTATTGAATCTAAGAATTCCTTATGGTCATCTGCAAAATATCCATATAAATGAGCGAGAAAAGATTTCCCACCGGCTTTTTTTATAATAGCAGCAATTTCTGGTACAGTGAAATAATTCTTGGTTTGGTCAAGAAAGAAAGGACTTTCTTCATTATTTACGCAGGTTCTATAAAATGCATTAAGACTTTCCCAAACGTCTTTAGTAAAGTGCTTTTCATTTTCAGGATATTTTTTAAGGTCAGCATGCATTAGCTGTGTTGCAAAATATTTACCTTTAACAGATAGGGTTTTGCTATATTTGATATTAAGGTTACTGCATACTTCCATCATCTTTTTAAGATAAGTATTTTCCCTTTCAAGAAATTTTTCATCTGAAACTATGCCCATTGAACTTATAGTGTCAAGGTCAAGGCCATAGCCTAATACTTCGATAGGTTTCCCATCATGAACAACAGAAAATTCGCAGCCAGGAATAAGTTTACCTTTGAAATATTCATGTATATTAAGTTTTTTAAATTTTTCATAGGCACCAATTGAGTCATGATCTGTAATAGCTATATATTTTAAACCTATTTGCTCAGTTTTTATCAGTATATCTTTGGGTTCATCTGAACCATCAGATGAGGTTGTGTGAATGTGTAAATCAATCATTTTAATGCCTCCTCAAGATAAGTTATATTTTAATTTTATATTAATTAACGAGTGAATGAAATACCATATTAGATATAATTTCACAGAGCTAAAGGAAAGATAAGTTTGTAATAATTATAATATATTTAATTTCAGAAAATAATAAAGATATTAAAAATAAAATTATTAATTAGGTGTTATAAATGAAAAAAACGTTATATGATTACAATGATAAAATAAAGGAATTACCAATAAAAAGTAAATATAATAAAGATGAAATTTTAATAAAGGACTTTTTAATAGAAAAGACTGGAGATATAGAAATATATTATTCACCTCATAATGAATATATAAACTCAAAGGCAAAAGTGTTTATTGTTGGGATAACTCCAGGATTTCAGCAAATGAGTACTGCTATTTCTGAGGCACGAAGGGCATTAGAGAATTCAGAAGATATTGAAGAAATTCAATATAAATGTAAAAAAGCAGCACGTTTCAGTGGTAGTCTTAGGAGAAACCTTATTAATATGCTGGATGAGATTGAATTAAATAAATTTTTAAACATAAGAAGCAGCAGTCAATTATTTGAAGAAAAAGATCACTTGCTGCATACTGTTTCTTTAATACCTTATCCTGTTTTTGTTAAAGGACATAACTACTCAGGCTATTCTCCAAAGCTCATTAATAATGAATTTTTAATGAAATATATTTATGAGAATTTTGTTGATGAATTAAAGCAATTAAATAATTCAGATAGCATTCTTATAATACCTTTAGGAAGATGTGTTGAAGAAGTTTTATTTAAACTATCAGAATATAAAATCATAGCCCGAAATCAAATTCTTAATGGATTTCCCCATCCATCAGGTGCAAACGTAAATAGAATACTTCAATTTAGTGAAAATAGAAATAAAATGATTCAAGTAATAAAGTCTTTTGATAGTTAGAGATAGTTCTTTATTTGAAAGAATGTATTTTCGTAGTCAAAAATTTAAAATGTCTATTTATATATAGACATTTTAAATTATAAGACATATAATAATAAAAAGTGGTATTTTATTGGAAAGGATTGATTTTTGTGGATATAAAATCAAATGAATTATTTTGGAGTGCAGAGGTAGAAGAAGTAAAGAAAGGTTTTATTGAGTATGAGGATGAATATAAATGCATAATTTGCGAGGAAGCCTTTCAAAAGGGAAGAATATATGAAATTGATTCAGCATTATATGATGCGGGGAAGGCAGCAGAACTGCATGTGAAAGAGAAACATGGTTCAATGCTTGAATACATGCTTGATATGAATTCGAGCTTTACTGGAATATCAGAAGTTCAAAGAGAATTAATTAAATTAATAGCTAAAGGCTTAAGTGACAAAGAGATCGCAAAGGAGCTGGGTGTTGCTCAATCAACAATAAGAAATCATCGCTATAAATTAAGGGAAAAAGAAAAACAGGCAAAATTATTTTTAGCCATGATGGATTTACTTGCAAATGAAGCAAATAGGAAGATAAACAAGCTTGATAAGGAAACTATCTGTGATGCACCTAAGACAGCAACTACTTTAGATGATAGATATAATATTACAGATAAAGAAAAGAAGAGCGTAATTGAAAATTATATGAATGAAAATGGCGGCTTAAAGAGTTATCCTTCTAAGGAGAAAAAGAAAATCATTATATTAG
>JAEZKY010000378.1 GCA_023435985.1 Bacillota bacterium
ACTCAATATAATAAGGAATATGTGCAAATAAAAGAAGGGTATCTAAAAGGAAAAACGGATAGTTGCAGTCACTTTATGGGAAACTTATTAGATAACTTAGAGGCAATCATAAGTAGAATTGATTGGCTATATGAAATTTTTTCTACATCTGAATTACCATTTCAAGTAGAAGAAAATAGAATATATTTCTGTCAGGAGTTATATGATGGGCCTTCATATGGTTATGATGATAATGGTAAGAGGTATTACCTAGGGGATAAGTTATTATGTGTATTAGAATTGATTTTTGCGGATAACGTAGTTGACATAAGAAATTATAAAGATAAATCTAGCGATAGAGAAAACAAGATAATTATTAGTAATAAGACTAAGCAGCATATGATAGTACATCAAGATGATTTTCAAATACCATATCATAACCTTATAAAATATATGCAATCTAAAGGGTATTTTAATAATTTAAAAGATGGATTTGTAGAAATGGTTGTTGAGTTTCCGTTTGATATAGGATATACAAGCCTAGTAGAAACAGATAGCACTCATAATGTATTTTATGCAAAGAGAAAAAATAGAGATACTTACAGCAGATACACTACAAATGTAGAGAAAAGACTCACAAATAGATGTGTAGTTATTTTGAATCAAAGTTATACAAATTCTAATGAATATTATTTAGTTACAATGTTTTCAGGAGATCATTTAATAAGGGAAGTGCAGGATAAGAACACCAAAAGTGAAGAGGAACGAAAAAAGGTAATAGAGTTCTGGAGTGGACATGCATTGATTCTAAATGCTGATGATATAGATATAAATACTGTAACAAGGGATTGTCCGTATACTGAGAAGGTATAAGGAATAAGGTTTAAGGGATTAGGTTAAGGGGAGGATATATTCTTGATACCTAGCCCTTTAATATTAAATAATAAATGAGGACAAGTGGAGTGGGTATTTAAAATTATGAATGAGGTATTTGATTGTATTTATGGAGGTATGAATATGGTTAATGAGGATATTATTGATAGGAGATTAGTTGTTAAATTTACGAGTCTTAGAGAGAAGGAAGAAAAAACAGTTGTTAGTGAGTTAATAAGCATGATGTATTACTATTATTTGCAAACAGGTATTAGTAAGAATCCAAATAGCCAAGAAATCTTGGAATATTACAAGAAAAATATTAAAAAGCCTAATAGCATACAAGGAATTTTAGATGATTTTAATGTTCGAGTTGATGCTATGAGTTATATAAAAGAAACATATAATATGGTGGTTTTTATAATGTCTGGATTAGATGATAATAGACATGAACTTTTTATAGATGAAACTAAGGATTATCAGAGAGAACAGCATTTAAGGTCTATGAACTATTTATTAAATAAGAATAAGGAAAATGAAAAAGTAAGGAATATAATAGAGTATTTAAAGAAACATAGGATAAATGAGTATAACATATCAGATGACTATATTAGGAGAATTATAAATAAGATATTTGAGTTGGTCTAGGGTTAAGAGTTAAGGGATAAGGACTAGGTGTTAAAATGGTTGCTGATTTTTTTTCTTGATACTATAAAGCAAGAATCATTAAAATACTTTGGATTTATGGAAAGTGAGTAGATGAAGGAGGTATTTTAGTGGGTATAATACAAGATGATGGCATTACAGAATCTTTTGGAGATTATATAAAGTATAAGAGAGAGAATAAAGGGCTAACGCTAAAGGAGGTTGCTCAAAAAGCAGGAATATCAACTGCATATTTGAGCAAATTGGAGAATAGTAAGCGAAAAAAACCATCTTTACGAATAATAAAAAAGTTAGCATATGGATTAGAAGTATCAGTAATTAATTTATTACTGAAATCATTAAAAATTAACCAACCAGAGGTAATAGATATAAGAGATGTAATTTTAGAAGGTAATTATATTATGGAAGGTAAGGAAGTTTCAGAAGAAGCAAGAGTTTTGCTATATGATATGATAAAAGTTTTTGTTAATGATGGATGGAAAAATGAAAAGAAGGTTGGTATGCTTAGTGAGGAATTATTAAGAAAAGTTAAGTATTTAAATCATATTCTTTAAGACTATTAGTATATGTATAGTGGTTTCTATAACGGTTCATTGGACTTCTTAGAAGAAACAGATTTAAAAATACTAGAAGAGATGTTCGATGATGATTGAAATAGAATAGTAAAAATTAAATTAATGTTAATGAAAAGACCAAGGGAGAAATCCTTTGGTCTTTAAAAATTTATGGCAAGGTTATTAATGATTAGTATCCAATTCAATATTCTTCATATCTGATTGAACTCTTTTTATACAGCCAATTAACATTTTGATAATCTCAGTCAATTTGGCATCAAGATTATTAAATTGCTCTTGGGTGATATAATTTTGATCAAGGGCTATGAGAAGCCAACTTTTAGTTTCTGTAGCACTTCCCAAGGCGTTGTTATAAAAGTTGATTTCTTTCTTTTTATATAGTTGGCCATTACCTTCAGCAATATTAGCAGCAATAGAAGATACGGAACGGATTATTTGAGATTTCATTGCATAAGTTTCAAATTGGGGGAAGGTTGCAGTAATTTTATATATTTCAGATGTTAATTCAAATGATTTTTGCCATACTTTGAGTTGGGTAAAGTCTTTTATACTTATATTTTTAATGTATTCTGCCATAGGTATCATCTGCCTTTCATTAGTTCGATTTATTACAGGTATTATACGGGTTAGGGAGTAAGAGTCAAGTTTTAAGGTATAAAAAGAATCCATAATTCATACTACTTGAACCTTAAAAACTTGAATTTAAAAACTATGATTTTATAAATTGTTGTAGTAGATAATGAAGGAATTTATAAAGACAATTTATATGAAGGATAGGAGAAATAAGCAGTATGAATAAAACGATTTTAATTGGATGTGATCATGGTAATAAAATGATTAAGGGGTCAAGCGTAATACAGTATAACAGTGGTTTTGTCAGCACTGGGAAACAAGAACCAATAGTAAAAAATAATTTATTGTTATACAATGATGAATACTTCAGTATAGGGCAAGGAAGATTTCCAGTTATAGGAGATAAGACAATTGATGATAAGTTTTTTATACTTACATTACCCGTAATAGCACATGCTATTGAAACTGAAGGTATAGACGGATCAGAAATAGATGTATTTCTTGGAACAGGTCTTCCGATTTCTAATTATTCGAGGCTCAAGACGGACTTTATAAAGTATTTTACTAGAGATAATATTGAGTTTGTCTACAATGATGATTGCGAATATAAGGTAAATATAAAATCAGTATTTTGCTATCCTCAAGGGTACGCAGGATTCGTATACGGATCGTATGCACAATATAAAGGAGTATCTGTTGCTAATATTTGGGACATTGGTGGATATACAGTTGACTGCTGCATAGTTGAGAATGGCATACTAAATATAGGTTCTAGTTTTTCCATAGAAATGGGAATTATAAAATTAATTCAAGAAATACAAAAATCTGTTTTAAATCAAACTGGAATGAATATTTCAGAAGATCAAGTTGAAATGCTTATCTTAGGAAATGATGTTGTAATATTTGATGAAAGTATAAAGAGCATAGTTGAGACCAAAGCAGAAGCGTATACAAATTCTTTATTAGATATGATTGCTGAAAATAATTTTGAAATAAAATTAAATCCCAATATCATAATTGGTGGAGGCGGATTACTTATCAGAAGATTTATAGAGAATAATAGTAGAGTTCAGTATGTGGAATTCCTAGACCAGTATGCCAATAGTAAATCATATAAACTGTTAATGGAACAAGCGTTAAAGAAGAGATAGCATTATGGAAAATATTAAGCGATGTAATTTATCTTTTGATCAAAGAAAACCAGACCATGAAAAAGTCTATAAAATAATTAATGGGAAATCTTTAAAAACAGAATATGTAATTAAGGCTATTTTAGAATATGAGGAAAAGCATTTAGATATAATTAATAAGGAATTTATAAAAGAAGCAGTTAAAGAAGTGTTCCAGGACATAGGAATACAGAATATAGGTATTCCATTTAAACAGGAAGAACTAATAAATACAGAGGCAGAGATCCCAGATGAAATTTTTAGCATATTTGATAGAATGTAGTTATGGTTGCTGGATAAAAAGGCAACGTATTTTGTTTTAAATGAGAAATGGAAAAATCACATACAAAATATCATATATGAGGACACAAAGACCACGTTGTGCTAACGTGGTTTTTTATTATAACATATTACTTTAATTCACGCTTTTTCATCATTGTAATTGCTTGAAGTAAGCCACCAGTTATTCTACCACCTGCAAGTCTATTACACACAAATCTTGAGGAAAATTGATTTATAAAATTATCTTCTTTATCAAATGTTTTTTCTGTTTCATATACGAAAATTCTAGTAGTATCAAGTGATCTGAAACTGTCAATAGAGAGTATTGAAGAATTTACTGCTCCTAAAGGAAACAGAAGCCTATCAAAAGAGTTATTTTTACTCCAATGTTGTTGTATGCGTTTTTTTATATTATTTGTTGTACCAATATATATTTGGCAATATTCATCAAGAACCATTATATAATATCCTGATTTTTGATTATATAAATTAAGATCAGATATTTCAATAAAACATTTATTATTTTCAATAAAATTATCTATTTCTAGGTCAAATTCATCATGATTTAATAAAGAGAGATATTCTATATTTAAATCGAAATTTTCTAAACAATTTTTCAGATGTTCATTACACCAATCATCTGAATAAATTCTATTTTCTTCATTTATATAATTACAACTATTCATAAGTGTCGAAAATGAACTTTTATTATTCACTATTGCATAATTTTCTCGTGTTAATTTTAATCCATATTTTCCTTCAAGTACCTTTACTCCAAAATGATTTTGCATAAGTTATCCCCCTTAAACTCTGTTTTATACTCTTAACGTTTAGTCTTATTTAATTTATCACATTGTTATTTATGGAACTATTATGTAAATAATTCTTAGTTAATTATAACATGTTCTAGACTTTGCTATATTATAATAGAAGCAATAATGAATTTTAAATTAAAAGATATTCTGACAAATAAAAAAGTATAGATATCTTGTCTACCTATACTTAAATAAATTATTATGGCTCTATCAAACAATCAAAATCATACTCTAATCTGAAATAATGCTTTTTCAAAATAATATGTATATAATCGCTATCTATAGGAATAGTACATTCGTCTAGTGCTTTAATACATGTTGGATCTGTTGTAATATTAAGCAACGCCTT
>JAEZKY010000116.1 GCA_023435985.1 Bacillota bacterium
AAAATTCTTGAAGCAATGAAAGCTGTTATAGGGATGATAAGAATAATTCCTACACCGCAGCTTAAGCCTTGAAATACTTCAGAACAAAAGAATTTTTCATTAAAAATAGCTGAAAGAGTATAATTAAGTTCACTAAAATATATTATTAAGGTCATGAAACTACTTATATATGCAAAAAGTAATGTGTTAGTCATGGTGCCTAAAATATCCTTTCCAATATTCATACCAGATTTAAATAAATTATTTTTTGATATATGAGGATCATTTTTATAAAGTTCATTCATTGATGAAGATATTGATATGGAAACATCAATAATAGCACCCAGTAATCCAATTAATATTTCGCATATAACTAATTTAGAAAAATTCAATTGGACGTATAGAGAAAGATATGCGACTGTTTCGGTCTGCTCATTACTAAAGCCTTGTATATTTGCATTTTGAATCATGTTATATGTAATAAACATAACTAAAAATATAACAATCATAACAGAAAATAAGGATGAAAGTGTTTTTTTATTAAATCCGTTGATGCAGAATAAGCTGAAAAAACTAATAAATATAGCACCTATAAAAGTGACTTTAACTGGATCAATTTTGCAGCCTATTAATATAAGCATAAAAAACAAAGTAAAGAAATTCAATATTAAGGTGAAGAAAGATTTTAATCCTCTTGCACCACCAATGATAGTCATAAGAATTAATAAAATAATAAGTAGTAGAAATATTATATTCATAGCCTTATATTTTCTCCAATCATATGTTTTTTTAGAATAATAATAGAAGTAAATATTGTTATTGGTATACTTAATACAATTCCTATACTTCCAATAAGTGCTCTCATAAATTCTAAAGAAAGATTAATATTTATTATATAGGTAATTGGAATTTCATTTCTAAGAAGCAGTAGGATAGTTGGAATGCTGCCACTTAAATATGCAAAAACCAATGTATTTGCCATGGTTCCCATTATGTCTTGACCGATTTCTCTTGCGGACTTAATAATAGTCTTTGTGTCTATGTTAGGATTTTTATCATACAATTCATCAATGGCAGAAGAAATTGATATGGCAATATCCATTATTCCGCCCAATGTACCTATTATTAATTCTATAAAAAATATCTTTTCGGGTGGATGAGTTAGAAATTCCATTTCTTCAAAATGAATTCCATTCCAGTTATTTAAATTTATTATTAAGCCTGCAATTAGGAGTGAAATAAAAGTTCCAATTAAAGTTCCAGAAATGGCTGAGATAGCTTTTTTATTTTTTCCGGAGACAATTAATATAGAAAAAATAACAAAAAACAAGCTAGCTATTATGGAAAGTATCATTAAATCGTATCCCTTTGAAAATAGACCAATTACAGCAAATAAGATTGCGATATTTATAACCACGCTTACTAAAGATTTAAAACCTTTAAATCCTCCAATTAGTAAAATTAAGGCAATAAATATACTCAATATATATACAAGATATTTGTCTCTCTTTAAGTCTAGTATTTTAGCAGAAGTTATTTCTTTATTATCATTATTTGAAATTGATATAAAAACTTCATCATTTACCTTTAAATCTATGTCATTAACTTGTGAGAAGGATGTGAGGTTATTGAGTTCTATATTTTTGCCTTTATAGGTTCCATTCATTATAATAGCTTTAACCTTTTGATTTTTAATTGGTTCTATTTTCCCATCATCTGTTTCTTTAGTTGAATCTTCTTCAGCTATTGAAGTGATTTTAGCTATAGGCTTATTATATAGATTGTCATTCGTGGAGATGAAATAAAGGGGAAATAAAAATATAATTATTAATCCTGCACAAATATAGAAAAACTTTTTATTAATTTTATTGTTTTTAATGTTTTTAAACTGCCATATGTATGTATTTAAAAATTTTTTCATCGTCGTATATAGCTCCTTTGTTATCTATCGTTATAATAACGTTACAATAAAGACTTGAATTACATTCTAGGAAATTATACTATTTTAAACAGATATAATCAATTAAGATTATATTACGATTTATGGAAATTAAATTGAACTAATGATAAGTTTTAGACTAATTTATATAATATAATAAATATTCATAAATTTGTAACATTATTGATTAATTTCTGTGACAGAATTGTAACAATGGTTTCCTATAATAAAAACAAATCAAGAAATAAATGAAATTTTTAATAAAAGAAGATTTTGAAAGGTAGGAACTAAAATGAAAAGTGTTAAAAGTAAAGTTATGACAGGAATTATATTAGCAAGTTTAATGGTAGGCGCAAGTACTGGAGTATTTGCTGCTGATTCAACAAGTACTACAAGCAGTGCAGGAGCAGCTCAGCATCAAGGTAGAAATAATGGATTTCAAACTAAATTAGATTCATTAGTAAGCGCAGGAACAATAACTTCAGATCAAGAGTCAGCTATTAAAACTGTATTAACTCCACAAGGTGGAATTGCTAATGGAAACAAAGGAAAAGCCCGTGGAGATAAATTAAAAACTAAGTTGGATTCATTAGTTACAGCAGGAACAATAACATCAACAGATGAGACAGCAATAGAAACAGCTTTTTCAAGTGCACAAGGAAACTTCAAAACAGTTCTAGATAGCCTAGTAAGTGCAGGAACAATAACAGCAGATAAAGAAACAGCAATAGAAAATGCATTAAAGCCACAAGGTGGATTTAAGGAAGGAACAAAGGGAGAAGGAACAAAGGGAGTAAATCGCG
The DNA here is from genome assembly GCA_023435985.1 of Bacillota bacterium. Classification (GTDB taxonomy): domain Bacteria; phylum Bacillota; class Clostridia; order Clostridiales; family Clostridiaceae; genus Clostridium. The sequence goes on from JAEZKY010000116.1 coordinate 2,722, forward strand.
GAGATTTCTTTAAAACTAAATTAGATGCACTAGTTACAGCAGGAACAATAACATCAGATGATGAAACAGCAATAGAGACAGCTCTTTCAAATGCAAAAGGAAACTTCAAGACAGTCTTAGATAGTTTAGTAAGTGCAGGAACAATAACATCAGACAAAGAAACAGCAATAGAAACAGCATTGAAACCACAAGGTGGAGTTAGAGAAGGAGCAAAAGGAGGAGATCACGGAGATTTCTTTAAGACTAAATTAGATGCCTTAGTTACAGCTGGAACAATAACATCGGATGATGAAACAGCAATAGAAACAGCTCTTTCAAATGCAAAAGGAAACTTTAAAACAGTTCTTGACAGCTTGGTAAGTGCAGGGACAATAACATCAGACAAAGAAACAGCAATAGAAACATCATTAAAACCACAAGGTGGATTTAAGAATGGAACAAAAGGAGAAGGTCACACAAATTTCCTAAAGACTAAATTAGATACATTAGTTACAGCAGGGACAATAACAGCAGATCAAGAAACAGCTGTAATAGAAGCCTTTACTCCTTCAAAATAAAAAATCCATTTATAATATCTTGTTAAGAATTATAAATATAAATATAAACTTTATGAGTGAGTAAGATTTTAAGGCTAGTTACGTAAATGAGTAACTAGCCTTTTTGTATTATTAGAAGAAGAAATAAAACAAAATGGTTGTATAATAATACTTAATAATGTATAATTATGCAATGAGGAAAGTTTGTATAGGAATTGTTTGATTTATGGATAATTATTGAAATAAGTTTTCAATAGATTAAGAGTGTTTTAAGAAAATTTAGATACAACTGATTTGCATAAATGTATTATTAAAAGTTTAATACTATTCATGAAAGGTAAATTTATTTAATTATAAAAATATTATGAGTAAAAGGAGAATAATTATGGCAGTGAATTTAAGGGGGAGAAGTTTTTTAAAATTATTAGATTTTACACCAGAGGAAATTAGATATTTATTAGACTTATCAAAGGAATTAAAAACTTTAAAAAGAACTGGTATTTTGCATGATAAGTTAAAAGGAAAAAATATAGTTCTATTATTTGAAAAAACATCTACAAGAACAAGATGTTCTTTTGAAGTAGCGGGAAGAGATCTAGGAATGGGGGTTACATACTTAGATTCAGCAGGATCTCAAATGGGCAAAAAAGAAAGTATTGCGGATACAGCAAGAGTTCTTGGAAGAATGTATGATGGAATAGAGTATAGGGGTTTTAGTCAAGAAATAGTTGAAGAATTAGCTAAATATGCTGGAGTTCCAGTTTGGAACGGTCTAACTGATGAGTTTCATCCAACTCAAATGATAGCTGATCTTTTAACTATTGAAGAAAAGCTTGGAAGATTAAAAGGAGTTAATTTTGTATACATGGGGGATGCAAGAAATAATATGGGAAATTCTTTAATGGTGGCTTGTGCAAAAATGGGAATGAATTTTACTGCATGTGCACCTAAGGAATTATTCCCGGCTGAAGGACTTGTTGAAACCTGCAAAAAGATAGCACAGGAAAGTGGAGCTATAATCACGTTAACAGAAGATGTTGAAGCAGGAACTAAAAATGCTGATGTAATTTACACAGATGTTTGGGTATCCATGGGAGAGCCAGATGAAGTTTGGGAAAGCAGATTAAAATTATTGCTTCCATATCAGGTGAATAAAGAAGTTATGAATAATGCAAACAAAGAAGCAATATTTATGCATTGTCTGCCAGCTTATCACGATTTGAAAACAAAAGTAGGAAAAGAAGTTGGGGAAAAATTCGGGTTAACTGCATTAGAAGTTACCGACGAAGTATTTGAAGGAAAACAATCTGTAGTATTTGATGAAGCAGAAAATCGCATGCATTCAATTAAAGCTATAATGTTTGCAACTATTGGAATATAATTTAATCACAATAAAACCATATTAGCACAATAGGAATTAGAGGCTTTTATTAAGCCTCTAATTCCTATTATTTTAAAGTTATTATATTTATCATAGCTTAGTTATTCGAATGAAGAAGAGTAATATATTTCAAGAATACCCTAGATAAAGTATGAGAATTTTGCTAAATCTTACATTGAGGTAAGTTAGGTATCCTTAAAGTACGTACTTGTTAGGAAGGCTTATAAGACATATAATTGGCATATAATATAAAGAATTAAATATTTGAACATACGAGGAGGTATACAATATGATAAACAATATAAATGATAAGATAACATTAAATAATGGTACAAAAATGCCTTGGCTAGGACTTGGAGTATTTAGAGTAAAAGATGGTCCAGAATTAGTAAATGCAATAAAACATGCTATTATGAATGGTTATAGAAGCATTGATGGTGCAGCTATATATGGAAATGAAGAAGCCATGGGAGAGGGTATAAGAGAAGGAATTAAAGCAGCAGGAATAAAAAGGGAAGATCTGTTTATTACATCTAAGGTATGGAATGCAGATTTAGCATATGAAGATGCATTAAAAGCATATGATGAAAGTATAAAGAAGATAGGTGTTGAATATTTAGATTTATATCTTATACATTGGCCAGTAAAAGGAAAATATAAAGAAGGCTATAAAGCATTGGAGCATTTATATAGAGAAGGACGAGTAAAAGCAATAGGAGTAAGTAATTTCCAAGTTCATCATCTTGAGGATTTAATGAGTGATGCAGAAATCAAACCTGTAATAAATCAAGTGGAATTTCACCCATACTTAACGCAGCACAAAGTTAGAGAATACTGCAAAAATAATAATATTCAAGTAGAAGCTTGGTCTCCATTAATGACAGGTAAGTTATTAGATAATGAAGTATTAAAAGAAATTGCAACCAAGTATAATAAGACTACTGCTCAGGTTATATTGCGTTGGGATATAGATAGTGAGGTAGTAACTATACCTAAATCAACTAATGAAGGTAGAATACTTGAAAATTCTAATATATTTGATTTCAGCTTGACAAGAGAGGAGATTGAAAAAATAGATTCCCTAAATAAAGATTTTAGAATAGGTTCCGATCCAGACAATTTCGATTTTTAATATAATAATATGAATAAAGAAGGTGGCCTAAAACCGAGAAGTTTTCTGGTTTTAGGTCACTTTTTTTATTTATGCAATACATCCTGATATTCCTTATGTGTTGAAAATTCCTTCTCAGCAAACCAACACGTTGGAATTATTTTTTTGTTATTTTCCCTCGCAAAATCAACAACTCTTTTTACCAACTGTTCACCAATATTTTGCCCCCTTAATTCTTGAGATACAAATGTGTGGTCAAGTATAATTATATTTTCACTGCTATTAACATAACTTACGAATGCCTTAATATGATTTTCATCATCACCTAAGTAAAATTTATTAGTACCTTCTTTAAAATCCAATATATAATCACCCCAATTCCTAAATTAAATATGTGTTTTATATTAAAAATACTTCTCTTAAGTAAAATATCCAAAGTTTTTTAAATAATGTATAGAAATTTAAAGTTATTATTAATATAGTATATTACTTTCTTTTATTCTGCTAACAGCTTCATTAATTTCCTCTACTGGTAATACTAAAGCAAATCTTACATAACCTTCTCCAAGAGAGCCAAAGGCACTGCCAGGTGTACATATAACGCCGGTTTTCTCCATTAGGTTCATACAAAATTCATAGGAGTTAGTGTATTTAGGTGGAATAGGTGCCCAGACAAACATTGTACCCTTACTATCAGGAACATTCCATCCAATACTTGTAAGACCTCTACATAAAGCATTTCTTCTTTCTTCATATTCTATGCAATGTTTTTTTACGCTGTCTTGTGGACCAGTTAAAGCAGCGATAGCAGCATGTTGAATAGGCAAAAAGATGCCATAATCGATTTGAGAGCGCAGCATTTTAAAATGTTTTATAATTTCAGAGTTCCCTATGACAAAAGAAATTCTAGCTCCAGTTATGTTAAAAGATTTTGATAAGGAATAAAATTCAACCCCAACTTCTTTAGCTCCTTCATTGGATAAGAATGAACTTCCGGTTTTTCCATCATAAACAATATCTGAATACGCATTATCATGTATTATGATGATGTTATATTTTTTTGCAAAAGCTATTAATTCATCATAAAATTCTGGGGGAGCACAGATACAAACGGGGTTTAGTGGATATGATACAATCATAAACTTTGTTCTACGTAATATATTTTCAGGAATAGATTTTAAGTCTGGAAGGTAATTATTTTCTGGTAAAAGGGAGTAATACTCTATATCCGCTCCAGAAAGATAAGGACCAATTTCAAAAATTGGATATCCTGGATTTGGAACAAGGACAACATCTCCTTTGTTGCAGAGAGAAAATCCTATATGTGTTAAGCCTTCTTGAGAACCATAGATTGACATAACTTCATCCTTTGATATTTTAACATTGAATCTTTTCATATAATATTTGCAAATAGCCTCTGATAATTCTGGTAAATCACTTAAAGAATACTTCCAATTATTGGGATTTTGTGCTGAGTTAATTAAAGCATCTATAACATGTTTGTCCGGTTTAAAATCAGGTGTACCAACAGATAAATTAAATACCTTTTTTCCACTGAAAATAAGTTCAGCTTTTTTCTCATCTAATACGTTAAAAATTCCTGTTTGAAAACAATTTAGATTATTAGAAAATTCTATATTCATTTATAAAGCCCCCAAGTATTTGAAATAATAATTTATAATATTTTTTACATAAATATTATATCACTGAGAAACTTAAGAGTATATATTGTCAAAATTTATTTAATATGTGAAAAAAAAAACTATCCTTTTAAATCACAAAATAAAGGTTTATAATAATACCAAATACTATATTCCAAAAAATAACTTATAATATAATATATTGAATAAGGTGAAATCTTTTATCAATCTGTGAGGTGATGGCTATGCTAAACATTTTGAGTGGATAAATAATTAGAGTTGGAATGAAATAAATTTTAACTTTTTTTGATTATTTAAAAGCAATTTGAGAGGTTTGATAATAGTGAAAACAGAACAAGGGTTAGTAATTGAGGCTAGCAATGGTATGGCAAAGATTAGAGTCGGGAGGCATAATGATTGTAAAAATTGCGGGGCTTGCCCTGGAAGTGACAGTATAATTATAAGCGCAGATAATAAAATAGGAGCAAAACCTGGACAAAGGGTGAGTTTTGATGTAAAGGAGACTAATGTATTAAGTGCTGCCTTTATTGTTTTTATTCTACCATTAATTGCTTTGTTTATTGGTGTAATGTTAGGTGGTTTCTTAGGACAATATATGGGAGTCAATATTCGTATGCTTCAAATAATAGGTGGAATAGTTGCTCTTATATTAGCTATTATTACCGTAAAAGTATTTGATAAAGCAGCTAACAAAAGTAAAAAGTCCCAGCCAGTAATTGTTCGTATTTTATAATATAATAATTTATTTTATAGAGGTTTGTGAGGCGATTATAATGTTAAAAAGTTTTCTTGGAGGAATTCATCCGAAAGACAGTAAAAAATATAGCTCTGACAAAGCTATTGAAATTCCACCATTACCTGAAAAGGTAACCATCCCTATGAGTCAACATATTGGAGCACCTTGTACGCCCATAGTAAAGGTAGGGGATGTTGTTAAAAAAGGACAAGTTATAGGTAAAAGTGATGCTTTTATGCATAGTCCTATTCATGCATCGATTTCTGGGAAAGTCATTGAAGTTGCAGAAAAGCCACATGCTTCAAAGGGAACATGTTTATCAGTTGTAATTCAAAATGATGGCTTAGATGAATGGGCAGAAGGAATTCCTTTGAAGCGTGATTTTGAACAGCTACAGATTCAAGAAATTAAAGACATAATTAAAGATGCTGGAATAGTAGGAATGGGAGGTGCTACTTTTCCCACACATGTAAAGCTTTCCCCAAGTAAAGACAAAAAAATCGATGTTTTTATTTTAAATGCTGCAGAATGTGAACCATACTTGACAGCAGATTACAGAATGATGCTTGAATATGCAGAACGTATAGTAACTGGTGTCAAAATTGTAATGAAGGTACTTGGAGTTAGTAAAGGCTTTATAGGAATAGAGGATAACAAACCAGATGCTATAAAAATTATGAAGGAAGCTTTTAGCGGAACTTCAATAGAAGTAGCAGCATTACCAACAAAGTATCCTCAGGGCGCAGAAAAAATGCTTATAAAAGTACTTACTGGTCGTGAAGTTCCATCGGGAGGATTGCCAATGGATGTTGGTGCTGTTGTACAAAATGTTGGTACAATAGTTGCAATCTCTGATGCAGTAGTAAATGGTATTCCATTGATAGAAAGGGTTACTACAGTTTCTGGAGATGCAATCAGTCAGCCTAAAAATCTTTTATTAAGGATAGGTACAAGTTTTAAAGATGTAATAGATTATTGTGAAGGCTTTAATACTACTCCGGAAAAGATAATTATGGGGGGACCAATGATGGGAATTGCTCAATTTTCGTTAGATATACCTGTAATTAAAGGAGTGTCTGGTATATTAGCGCTGAGTTCAGAAGCTGTTAATTCCGGAGAAGAATCTCCCTGTATTAGGTGCGGCAGATGTGTAAAAGCATGTCCTATGGGCTTAATACCAAGTATGCTAAGTATACTCGGTGAACGCCATAAATTTGAAGAGGCTAAGGAAGAATACAGTTTATTCAATTGCATAGAATGTGGAAGTTGTGCTTATACGTGTCCTGCAAAACGAAATATTGTACAGTATGTGAAATATTTAAAAGCACAAAATCAGGCATTGGCAGCAAAAAATAAATAGGGAGAAGGGATAAAATGAATTCTGAAATTAAAGCACACGAAATAGACACTGCAGGAAATGAAGCAAAAGAAGCTAAAGATAAGGGAATTAAAACAAAGGAAATAGAAGTTAAGGAAAGTCTATATACTGTATCAGCATCTCCACATATTCGCTGTGACGAATCAATTTCGAAAATAATGTGGAATGTAAATTTAGCATTGGCGCCTGCTGCTATTTTTGGAATATTTTATTTTGGTATTCCAGCACTTATAAACATGGCAGTTGGAGCAATTTCAGCAGTTGCATTTGAATACTTAGTCGAGAAATTTAGAAAAAAGAAAATCACAGCTTTTGATGGAAGTGCATTTCTAACTGGTCTTTTGCTGGCAATGTCTATTTCACCTAATGTGCCACCTACTATGGTGATATTTGGATCATTTGTGGCGATTGTAATAGCAAAGCATTCTATGGGAGGACTTGGTTTTAACATCTTTAATCCTGCTCATATTGGAAGAGCAGCTTTAATGGTGTCTTGGCCAGTTGCAATGACTACATGGACAAAGATGACAACGTCTGTGGATGCTGTTAGTAGTGCAACTCCACTGAACATATTAAAGCAGCAAGGATATAGCAAATTAATTGAGACTTTTGGAAGTCAAGGGGAAATGTATAAGGCAATGCTTCTTGGCATGCGAAATGGATGTATTGGAGAGACATCAACTATATTACTTATAATTGGAGGCTTATATCTGATATATAAAGGTTACATCAGCTGGCAGGTTCCTGTTTGTATGATAGGAACAGTAGGGATTCTTACTTGGGTTTTTGCATCTACAGGTTTATTTACTGGTGACCCATTATTTAATATGATGGCTGGAGGACTTATTATAGGATCCTTCTTTATGGCAACTGATATGGTTACTATTCCAATAACTATAAAAGGGCAGATAATCTTTGCAGTAGGAGCTGGAGTAATAACTTCTTTAATAAGATTAATAGGAGGATATCCTGAAGGTGTTTGCTACTCAATATTGCTAATGAATGCAGTAACACCGCTAATAGATCGTTTTGTAAAGCCAAAAGAATTTGGAGCAAGGGGGTAATAAAATGTCGGATGCACACATTAAAGCAAATAAAGAGTATTCTATTTTCCAAATAGCAATAAACTTAATAATAACTTGCGTAGTGTCTGGATTAATATTAGGAATAGTATATTATGTTACAAATCCAATTGCCACTGCCAAAAAAGAGATATCAAAACAGGAATCAATGAAAGCATTGGTTAGCGATGCAGATAGCTTTAAGGCAATAGATGGTAAAGATCAATGGTTTGAAGCAGATAAAGGTGGAAAAGCAATTGCATATGTTGTCCCTGGAGAGAGTAGAGGGTATGGTGGAGAAATTAAAATGCTTGTGGCTGTTACTCCAGCTGGAGAGGTAATAGATTATAAAATATTATCACATAATGAAACACCAGGTCTTGGAGACAATGCTACAAAGCAGCCATTCAGAAGTGAATTTAAAGGAAAAAAAGAAGCAAATTTAGTAGTAACGAAAGATGCTTCTGACAAAGATGACATTCAAGCTATGACAGGAGCAACTATTTCATCTAGAGCTGTAACACTGGCTGTTAAAAATGCTGTACATGATGTAACAGAGTTTGCAGGAGGTAAGTAATATGAGAGAAAAGTGGAAAATTTTTAGCAAAGGTTTATATGATGAAAATCCGATATTTATGTTATGCTTAAGTCTTTGTCCTGCATTAGCGGTTACATCATCAGTAATAAATGGTTTTACTATGGGCTTGTGTGTAACATTTGTTATTACATCTAATAATGTAGTTGTATCACTCACAAGAAAGTTTGTAAACCCAAAGGTTAGAGTACCTGTGTACATCACCTTTATAGCTACGATAGTAACAGTGGTAGAGCTTGTGCTTCAGGCAATCTCTCCAGAATTATATAGTGCTCTTGGAATTTACTTAGACTTAGTAGTTGTTTTTGCAATTATTTTAGCAAGGGCTGAGGTATTTGCATCAAAAAATAAAGTTTTTCCATCATTTTTAGACGGATTTGGTATGGGCTGTGGATTTACCCTAGCTATGCTTTCAATATCTGTAATAAGAGAATTTTTTGGAAGTGGGACAATTTGTGGCTTTAGAATACTTGGATCATGGTATAATGCCCCTTTAATAATGATTTTGCCAGCTGGAGCGTTTATATTAATTGGTTATATGATAGGAGCAATTAAGCTTCACAATGAGCATAAAGAAGCCCAAAAATTGAAAGGGGGTAAAGCATAATGAAAGAATATTTTACTCTATTTATAGGCGCATTGCTTGTAAATAATTTCGTTTTAACAAAGTTTGTAGGTCTTTGTATATTTTTTGGAGTTTCGAAAAGCTTAAATGCCTCAATAGGAATGGGTATGGCAGTTACCTCAGTTATAACATTAAGTTCAATGCTAGCTTGGGTTGTATATAATTTTGTACTTTTGCCATATAATTTAACATTTCTAACAACAATAGTATTTGTTATACTCATAGCAAGCTTTGTACAATTATTAGAACTTATTATAAAAAAACAGGCACCTACTTTATATAGCATGTGGGGAATATATCTTCTTTTAATAGCAACAAACTGTATAGTATTATCAGTTCCACTATTAAGTGTTGAATCAAATTACACTTTTGTTAAGAGCATAGTTTTCTCAATAGGTTCTGGTATGGGATTTGCGCTGGCCTTGATACTTATGGCAAGTTTAAGAGAGAAACTGGTGTATGCAGATGTACCTAAGCCTCTTCAAGGAACAGGTGTTGCTTTTATATTAGCAGGTATGTTAGCAATGGCATTCTTGGGATTTTCAGGAATGATATAAAGGAGATGAGGAAATAGTATGTTTACTTTGATAATGGTTATTGTGGTACTAGGTGGACTCGGAGCAGTTTTTGGTTTAATTCTTGCTTTTGCTAATAAAAAATTTGCAATGGAAGTAAATCCACTTATTCATGAAGTTGAGGATATTCTTCCTAAGGGACAATGTGGTGCGTGTGGATATGCAGGTTGTGCAGCATATGCAGAGGCAGTAGTTATGAACGAAGATGTTCCACCCAATTTATGTGTTCCAGGTAAAGATGCGGTGGCAAAGCTTGTGGCAGAAATCACAGGGAAAAAGGCTGAAGATGTGGAACCAAGAGTAGCACATGTTAGATGTAAGGGATCAGCTGATAAGACAAAAGCAAATTATAATTATAAAGGAATAAAAGATTGTAAAGCTGCAAGCTTAATTCAAGGAGGACCAAAAGGATGTCAGCATGGATGTATAGGATTTGGGACTTGCATAAATAACTGCCCATTTGGAGCTTTGACAATGGGGGAAAATGGATTGCCAGTTGTTAACGCTAATATATGTACTGGCTGTGGAAAATGTCAAGAAGTATGTCCTAAAAATGTTATAGAATTAATGCCAGCTAATGCAATCGTAGAAGTAAACTGCAATTCTAAAGACAAAGGTGCTGCAGCTAGAAAGCTTTGTAGTGCATCACCTTGCCTTGGCTGTGGTATTTGTGCAAGAAATTGCAGCTATGGAGCAATTGAAGTTAAGAATAATCTTGCTATAGTAAATACAAAAGTATGTGTAGAAAGCTGTAAAGAAGCTACATGTACAGCAAAATGTCCAACAGGAGCAATACAGATTGCAAGTGAAATAAGCGTAATTAAAGAAGTAAATACTTTATAATGTAAAGATTTAACCTTAAACTTAGACTTATATGATAACTTATGGAGAAGACAGATACTTTGTTATTTTGTTACTGAGAAAGTTAGCATAAAGATTTCTAACATCAAAAGTTGCACAATTTCCATATGCTTTAAGAACAGCTTGTTACAAGCAAAAATGGAACAACTTTTGAATAAAGAAATACGTACAACTAATTATCTTAATGTAATACTGCATAAGAAAGTACCTGTCCTTTCTGATGTGATATATATTTTAAGGTATAAATCTAGTTATTAATTTGGATATCTATAATTTTGTTTCTAGTTCTTAGCAATATGAAAAAGATTGGAGTAAGCATATGAAGAAAATAATTTGTGTAATGCTACCTTGCATTTTAATGATATTAAGTTGCAGTTCATGTGCAAGTAATCTAAATAAATACTATGAAAAAAGTAATATAGTTATGGATACAGAAGTGACCTTAAGTGCATATGGAGCAAATTCAAAGGAAGCAGTTGAAGAAGGTTTTAAAAGATTAAATGAAATCAATGAGATGGCGAGTACCAATATTGTAACTAGTGACGTTTCTAAAATAAACAATTCTTCTGGAAAAGAATATGTAAAAGTTCATCCGGAAATTTTAAAGATGATAGAAACTTCATTAAAATACTCAAAGCTAAGTAATGGTGCATTTGATATTACTACGGGGCCAATAATTAATTTGTGGGGAATAGGTACAGATAATGAAAGGTTACCTTCAGATGAGGAAATTAAAGCAGTATTACCATTAGTAGGATATGATAAAATCAGTATTAATGAGAATGATGATAGTGTTATGCTTAAGGAAGAGGGAATGGCTATAGATTTGGGTGGTATTGCCAAAGGTTTTGCAGCTGATGAAGTTTTAAAGATTTATAAAAAATACAATATAGAAAATGGATTAATTAATTTAGGAGCAAGTTCTATATATGCTCTCGGCAAAAATAAAGACAATAAGAACTGGTCTATTGGTATTAAGCATCCTAGAAGTGAAGATCCCAAAGAATATCTAGGAATAATTACTTTATCTAATGAAGCATTATCAACCTCAGGGGATTATGAAAGATATTTTATAAAGGATAATAAGAGATATCATCATATTATGGATACTAAAACCGGCTATCCAGCAGATACAGGTATTATGAGTGATACTATAATCGTTAATGGGGATGAGCCAGATAATAACATGCTGGCGGATCTTTTAACTACAACAGTATTCGTATTAGGCCCTGAAAAAGGCTTAGATTTAATAAATAATCTGCCAGGAGTGTCAGGTGAAATCACAACATCTGATAATAAAATTTATACATCTAATGATTTTAAAGATAGGATTACAAAATTAAATGATGATTTTAATTTTGTAGATTAAAAATAAATTGACATTTGACAATAGAAAATAATAGTTTGTCAAATGTTAATTTTTATAAGAATAATTAAAAATATTTAAGTCTGCAATTGTTAGTAATAATTTAATTTCTAATGTTTAAACTTTTAAAGTATGATAGCTTGGACATATGATTAACTATAAAGTTAGCGGTTATTCCAATAAAAATTCCTGTTCCAATACCTGCTATAGATAAAATGGGAAGATAAAGCATTATTGCTATATTTTGAATTATAGCTGAAGCTACTATTAATTGACCAACATTATGAAAGAAGGCACCAGTGGCACTTACACCTATAATGCTTACCTTATCTTTAGCAAACTTCATTATTGTTATCATGGCAGAATAACTGAGGAGAGCACCGACAGCGCTATATATGAGGGTTGAAAGATTTCCAATAAACATAGCTGCAAGCAAGAGTCTTATTAATATTATCATTAAAACCTCTCTTTTACTATTTAATATATATAATGAAATTACTGTGATTAAGTTTGTTAGTCCAAGCTTTGCACCAGGTGCTATGAATGGAACTGGAATCATGCTTTCAATAGTATAAAGAGTTAGAGCTTGTGATACTAGAAGACCTATAAGTACTATACGAAATGTTTTTCTCATTTTATTTACCTCAATGCATTTGGATAATATCAATATTATTGTCATTATTACTGCCTTTAATTTCTACCATTAATTTATGTGGAAGGCAAACCAAACTCTCACCTGGTTTAGATATAGAGCCGGCTTTTATGCAAATTTTATCTTTGCAATCTGCATCTATTATACTAATGGAGTCGTTTTTAACATCAATTACATTATAGCCATATTGGGTTTTTATATCTATTTTATCTTCACCTCTGTGTTCAGACAATGGTATTTTTTTATAGAGCTTACCGTCTAAAGTTATTTCAGCATAAGTCTCGTTATAACTTTTTCCCATTACCATGCCAAAAACAACCTCAGGAATAAAGGATAAAATTATTAATACAATTATTATTATAATATCCCATTTTTTAAATATATGAGCTTTCTTTACATTTGCATTTAATATCATATAAAAACCTTCTTTAAACTTTATAGATTTTTAGTTATAGATATTTGTATATCTTGATAATTTTGGATAGAATTAAGAACATGTCTTAATTAATATTTTATAGTATTCTGGAAACTAAAACAATAATTACAATAAAGTTTCGGAGACTAAAGACAAACTATATAGTTTATATTTTGTAAGGATTGTAATTTTATCTGGAATACCATGAAATTGAAATAGTGATTATGAACACGTGTGCTAATTTGTTAATAAATATAAAAGGAGAACAATTATGAGAATTGGAGTAAGATGTCATGATGTAATTCATTCTAATTTAGAAGAGCTAAGTGAAAAAGTAGGAGAGAAAAGTTTAAAGGGAGTTCAGCTTGCACTTAAGAAAATTAAGACGGGTTTTAATATGAATAAAGCACATATTACTCCTGGAATGGCTAAGAATTTTAGAGACGCTTTTGGAAAAAATGGTATAAGTATAAGCGTTTTGGGATGCTATATAAATTTAGCCCATCCAGATGATTGTGAGCTTAATAAGTTATTAGATTATTTTAAAGAACATATAAGATTTGCGAGGGATTTTGGATGTAGCATTATAGGAACGGAAACCGGAGCTTTAAATAAGGAATATGTATATACTCCAGAAAATAACACAGAAGAAGCTTTTCAAAGGACATTAAGTTCAATTAAGGTTCTTGTAGAAGAAGCAGAGAAGTTTGGTGTGATTGTTGGGATAGAGCCTGTTATAAAGCACGTTATAAACACACCAGAAAGAACGAGACGTGCATTAGATAGTATTAAATCAAATAATCTACAAGTTATTCTTGATCCCGTTAATCTTCTTGATGAAAATAACTATAAGAGGCAGGATGAAATAATAAAAAAAGCTTTTGAACTCTTTGGTGATAGAATAGTTATTATTCATGTAAAAGATTTTGTCGTTGAGGAGAATAAAGCTAAAGTTGTTCCAATTGGTACAGGATTATTAAACTATCCTTTAGTAATATCTTTAATAAAAGAAAGAAATCCATATATAGAAGTATTACTTGAAAATTCAACGGCTCAGGATATTGATAATAGTATTGTTTATTTGAATAAACTTTATAATGAATCGTAATAAAGAAATGAAATACATGTTTGCATAATTGTTAAAACTTAAATAAAAATGATAAAATAGATTAAGGTTATTTGATAAAGCAATTTTTGACGCTGAATTTATAAAATTTACGGAGGATAAACATGACAACTACAATTAAAGATATAGCGAAAGTGCTTGGTATATCTCACTCAACTGTTTCAAGAGTATTAACTGGTTCTAAATCTGTGAGTGAAGACACTAGAGAAAAAGTATTAAAAGCAGTGAAAGAATTAAATTATATTCCCAACATGAATGCTAGGAGTTTAAAAATAGATAAAGCTTATAATATAGGCGTGTTTTTTTCAACTATAGATAATGGAACTTCGCCATTTGTATTTCAGACGGTAATACATAATGTGTATAGAAATATAGATAGGAAATATAATGTTATTGTAAAAGGAATAGATATGCATGAGGAACAAACAATAAATCCTAAAAATTATGATGGAATATTAGTAGTAAGTCAGAAAGAAGCTGATGATAACTTTATAAAAGAAATTATAGATAATAATATACCAATTGTTGTTATAAATAGAAAGATAGAATATGATGTAGTAAATGTATATACGGATGAAAGTATAGGTACTTATAAAGGTGTAGAAGAGCTTATAAAGAAAGGACATAAAAATATTGCTATTATTGAAGGTGCAGAAGATTTTGATTCTACAAAGATGCGAAGAAAAGGATATTTAGAGGCTTTTGAAGATTATGGAATTAATGTAGATGATGATTTAATAGTGAATGGAGATTTTAGTGTTAGGAGTGGATATATAAAAGCTAAAGAACTTATTAAAAGAGAGAAAGATTTTTCAGCTATATTTGCTTTTAATGATGAGATGGCGGCAGGTGCAATAAAAGCTCTTGCTGAAGAAGGGATAAGAGTACCAGACGATATTTCGATATTGGGTTTTGATAGAAATGAAATTGGACAGTTTATTACACCAAGCATTACTTCAATTAAGAGACCCATAGGTGAAATATCTAAGGTTGCAATTGATTTATTATTACAGCTTATAAATAATGAAAATAATATAATCGATAAAAAGATATATATGGAATCTAAGTTGGAAATCGGCAATTCCATTAAACAATGTAAAAGGTAAATAGTTAAGGCTAAAGACATCATATCAGCAATATGTAAATTATTGAATAGATATGATGTTTTAAGCCTTAATTTAATGGCTAAAATAGCTAATTCGTATATTTTAAATATATCTCTATTATACAAATTAAAAATTCACTTATGGTATTGAAATTATTTACATAAAAATATATAATATACTTAACAATAAAGGCACACGTGTGCCCAAGGCAAAAAGGAGAGAAAAGTTATGAAGATGGAAATCAGATATTCAAATCATCCAGAGGATTCAAAACATTATGATACAGAAGCATTGAGAAGACATTATTTAGTTGAAAAGGTATTTGTAGAAGATGAAGTAAACTTAGTTTATAGTCATAATGATAGAATTATATTTGGTGGGGTTACACCAGTAAAACAAACATTAAAACTTGGAGCTTCTAAAGAATTAGGTACAGATTATTTTCTAGAAAGAAGAGAACTTGGAGTTATTAATGTAGGTGGAGAAGGAACTATTATAACAGACGGAGAAGAATATAATCTAAAATATAGAGATGGATTATATGTTGGACAAGGCGTTAAAAATATAGAATTTAGATCAGCTGATCCCAAAGATCCAGCTAAATTCTACATAAATTCAGCACCTGCTCTTAAATCATATCCTACAGTTAAAATTGACTTAGAAAAAGCTAATAAAATCAAATGTGGCGATGAAATTAATATGAATAAGAGAACTATAAATCAATATGTTCATCCTGCAGTTTGCCAAAGTTGTCAATTAGTAATGGGATTAACAATATTAGAACCAGGAAGTGGGTGGAATACAATGCCATGCCATACTCATGAAAGACGTATGGAAGTGTATTTATATCTTAATGTTCCAGAAGATCAAGCAGTATTCCACTTTATGGGAGAAGGACAAGAAACAAGACATATAGTGATGAAGAATGAACAGGCAGTGATTTCACCAAGCTGGTCAATTCATTCAGGAATTGGAACACAAAATTATTCATTTATATGGGGAATGTGTGGAGAAAACCAAACATTTGATGATATGGATCACATTAAAATAGAAGATATGAGATAATTATATTTTAGGTAATAGGCTATAGAAATTTTGGAGTGGGTGCCTCAAGATGACTTTTGATCATTTTGAGGCACCCGTTTGTTCTAAATAAATATTTTACTTTATTGCATCATATTTTAAGTGAATGTAAGAAAGAGTATTTCTTAATTTGATTTAAAGATATTAATAGGTAATGAAAAATAATTATACATGGAGTTTTTTTAATCGTAAGTGCCCTTGTGAAGGTATCAATCATAAGGGCACTTACGATTAAATAATAGTTTACTTATATCTGTATTGACAGTATTGAATTTTAAGCGTAGGATAAAAATAAAAAAGATATGTGGGAATTATTCTCAATAGGTTAACAGTAATTAATAAAAATATTAATTAAATATATATAAATTTATATTAAGGAAGGGTTTTCAAATGACAAAAATAGATATTATTTCAGGATTTCTCGGAGCAGGAAAAACTACATTAATTAAAAAATTAATTCAAGAAGCTTTTAATGGCGAAAAGCTTATGATAATTGAAAATGAATTTGGTGAAATAGGAATAGATGGTGGATTTTTAAATAATTCAGGAATTGAAATTACTGAAATGAATTCAGGATGTATTTGTTGTTCATTAGTAGGTGATTTTGGAGTTGCACTAAAAGATGCATTAGCAAAGTATTCTCCAGAACGTATAATAATAGAACCATCAGGAGTGGGAAAATTATCAGATGTAATTAGGGCTGTAGAAAGTATAAAGGATGAAACACCTATAAAGCTTAATAGCTTTACTGCAGTAGTTGATGCAGTAAAATGTAAAATGTATATGAATAATTTTGGAGAGTTTTTTAATAATCAAATTGAAAATGCGAACACAATTGTTTTAAGCCGTACACAAAAGCTCTCAGAAGAAAAACTAGAATTGTGTGTATCTCAAATAAGAGAGCACAATAGTGATGCTTCCATAATAACTACAAATTGGGATGAAATAAGTGGAAAACAAATTCTTCAGGCAATGGAAAAAGAAAATTCTCTTGAGAAAGAACTTTTAAATGAAGAAAAGCATCATGAACATCATCAGCATGGTGAAGAATGTAGTTGCCACGATCATGAGCATCACCATCATCATGATGAAGAATGCGACTGTCATGATCATGAACATCATAATCATGATGAAGAATGTAGCTGCCATGATCATGAACATCACCAGCATGATGAAAACTGCAATTGTCATAATCATGAACATCATCATGCAGATGAAGTATTTACAAGCTGGGGGATAGAAACACCAAGAAAGTATTCTAAAACAGAATTAGATGAAATTTTAAAAACTTTAGCTGATTCTTCAGAGTATGGAATTATCTTAAGAGCAAAAGGAATAATACCTTGCAGCGAAGGCGGATGGATTAATTTTGATTTAGTTCCAGGAGAATATGAAATACGTGAAGGTAAACCAGATTACACAGGAAGAGTGTGTGTTATAGGAACTAATATTAATAAAACTAAAATAGAAGAACTATTTCATATATAAGATTACATAATAGAAAACAACCTCAATAATTGAATTATAAATTTTATTATGTAATTTAGGTATGTAATGCAATACATGAAGAAAGAAGGCGTAAACTTATGACGGATGTACCAGTTTTTCTTATTACTGGTTTTTTAGAAGGTGGTAAAACTACCTTTATTAAAGAAATATTTAATGATCCAGATTTTGCACAAGGAGAAAAAATTACTTTAATTGTTTGTGAAAGTGGTATAGAAGAATATGAAAGAGATTTTTTAAATGAAAATAATATTACATTAGTCAATATCAATACTCAAGAAGACTTAACAGATTCATTTTTAAAAGAATGTAATAAGAATACGAAGCCAAGTAAAGTCTTAATAGAATATAATGGTATGTGGCAATTCGATGTTATAGAAAAGATAAATTTTCCAGAGAAGTGGGAGTTTGCTCAAATAATAACACCTATTGATGCTAGTACGTTTGAGGGTTATATGGGAAATATGAAGTCTCTTATTATGGAACAGTTTAAGAATTCAGATTTGATTATTTTTAATAGGTGCAATGAAAAAACAGATAAACTGAAGTTTAGGAATAGTACAAAGGCTATTAATGCAAGAGCAAACATAATTTTTGAGTTAGAAAATGGTGAAATTGATGATAGTCCACTAGAATTACCTTTTGATATAAATGCTAAAGTAATTAAATTTAAGGATTATGATTTTGGTGTATGGTATCTAGATGTGACAGAATCACCAGAAAAGTATGAAGGAAAGAATGTAAAAATAAAAGGAATTGCATTAAGTCATCCTAAGTATCCTAAGAATGTTTTTGCCTTTGGAAGAAATGCTATGACATGCTGCGAAGATGATATTTCTTTCTTAGGGCTTTTATGTCAAAGCAATAAAACAGTGAATTTTAAAGATAAAGAATGGGTTGAGATAGAAGGCGTAATACATAAAAAGTTTATACCTCAAGAGCAAAGAGAAATTCCATTTATAGCTATAAAAGACTATAAAGTAATAAATAAAATTGAAGATGAGTTAGTATATTTTTAGAGCTTAACGTAAGCTTATGAGAAAACTCTCCTAGAACTAGGAGAGCTTTTCTTAATTAGTGAAGTAAATTCTTTTCAAATTCAGTTTTTAATTTTTCTAGTTTTCCTCTTGCTTCTGGAACCAAAGGCTGTCTACTCATATTTAACACCTCCATGTTAATATTAATTTAATATTTTTAAGAAAAAATATACTCAAGAGTTTTATAAATTTAGGTTGAGTATAGTTTAATGAATTTTAACTTAAAATGCATATATTTATACTTAAAATCATTATGTATTATGTTGTAATTTCAATAAAGAAATATTATGATTAGGTTATAGGAAATAAATGTAAAAGAAAGGGGCGCATTTATATGAGAAAGTACGATTTAGTTAAGGACAAAGTCGATTCAAGAGATTTAATGTATGGTAAAAGGCATGCTGTGGAAATTGAAACACTTCCAGAAAAAATTGATCTTAGGAAAAAGTGTTCACCAGTTGTAGATCAGGGGCAGTTAGGGAGTTGTACTGCAAATGCAATTGTTTCAGGACTCAGGGAATTTATGCTCTTAAATGATAAGAGTAACAAGTTTGAAAGATTATCTAGGCTTTTTTTATACTGGTGGGAAAGAGAGTTAGAAGGAACTGTTTATAGAGATAGTGGGGCATCTCTTAGAGACGGAATGAAAGTCTTAAAAAAGGAAGGAGTCTGCTTAGAGGTTTCATGGCCCTATGATATAAAAACTTTTGAAAATTCTCCTACTGAAAAAGAGCTGAAAGAGGCAAAAAACTATACAATTTCAGGATATCAAAGAATAAAGTCAATTGATGAGATTAAACATGCTTTACTAATTGATCATTTGGTAGTATTCGGAATGACTGTATATGAATCTTTTGAAACTGTTGGAACTGATGGTATTGTACCAGTGCCAAAGGATGGAGAAAAAGAACTTGGTGGACATGCTCTATGCATTGTAGGATATGATGATAATTTTAATAATGGAAGTTTCATTGTTAGAAACTCTTGGGGAGATGCATGGGGGGATGAAGGATATTGCTATATATCTTATAGTATGTTCAAATATCTAATGGATATCTGGACTGTTAAGATAGGAGCATAATAAGAAATGTAGAAGATTGTTAGAGAAAGTATAGATATCATAGAAAGTTAATAAAATAAAAAATTATTATTATATTTTTTAAATTAACATAGTTTTTGTAATAAATGCTTAACTAGTAGAATTATTCTATTGTGGTTAGGCATTTTTTATAATTATTTAAAAAGGTTTAAGAAAATAAATATAATCCTAAGAATAGCAACAATAGAATAATTTTTTAATTAAAGAAGATAATAATGCTAGTTATAAAAAATTATAGATAAAAATAATGAATAGGATGGTAATTTATGAAAGCATATAAAATAAAAATAACATTAGAGGGAAGCGAACCACTAATATGGAGGCGCGTAATAGTTCCAGCAGAAATTACATTTAAAAGATTGCATGATATAATTCAACTTTCTATGGGATGGAGTAATTGCCATCTATATGATTTTAATCTTACAGAGGAAAAATTGAGAATAACTGGTGATGAAGAAGCGATTGCTGAATATGAAATGTATTCGAAAATTAAACTAACAAAGAGAAATGATCCATATGGTTTTATTGCAAATTTATTAGAGATAGAACCAAAACTAAGTAGCAAGATTAAAATAGATAAGTATTTAACTCAAAATCTTAACATTGCATACATATATGATCTAGGTGAATACTGGAAACATGAAATAGCTTTAGAAGAGAAAGTTGAAGATTATGAATATGAGTATCCAGTGTGTCTAGAAGGAGAAGGGGCATGTCCGCCAGAGGATATAGGAGGGATATGCGGGTATATGGAATTTTTAGAAATTATAAACGATGAAAAGCATCCAGAATATGAAGAAACAAAGGAATGGCTAGGTAGTCAAAACTATAATGGTGTATTTGATATTGAAAAAACTAATATTCATTTAACAGACATGTTTTTACGGAAAAATTCAAGGAGTAAAAAATATTATGGAGAATGGATTAAAACGTCATAACTTTAATTTTAATGAAATTTAATAATTGATGTCATGTTTATTAAAATAAGTTTAATATTAAAAATTTAGAATAACAATGTCTAATATAGCGTATAATGTTATTTGTGTTAATATTCTACTAGATTATAATTTATGATAATGGTTAATATATTACTGCCAAGCAAAATAATAATTATATTTAGGGAGGTAGATTCACATGGCTTCAAGTAATAGTGGTAGAAACAGAACTGTAATTCCAGAAGCAAAGGCAGGTTTAAGCAGATTAAAAACTGAGGTTGCTTCAGAAATAGGATTAGGTAACTATGAAGGCGTAGATAAAGGTAATCTTTCTTCAAGACAAAATGGCAGCGTTGGAGGCTTCATGGTAAAACACATGATAGAAAGTTATGAACAAGGCTTAAAATAATAACTTACTAAAAATACATTAAAACGAAATTTAAACTTTTACCATAAAAAGGCACTCGATAATGAGTGTCTTTTTCTAGTTATACATGAAAATATTTTGTTAAATATAAAGTAATAGAAAATGTGAAAATCATATAAATGATGATTTTTATGAAATTGTTATTTCCGTAAAGCAGATTGTAACAAGAAAGGAAATATTAAAATTGATCATTTTATAACAGAAAAATAGTGGGTTGTGTAATATAAACTCTTATTTTGTGCTAAAATAGAGTTATAATGCATTCTTTGGATTATTTATGATATTATATAGAGAGGGTTTATTTCTTTTCATGTAACTTTATGACCTGTATAAAGTGATAAGTAATAAGTATGCGGGTGTTTTTAGAAGATGACATGTAATAAAGAGAAAATGATAATAAAATAAATAAGTAATATGAGGGAGAGAGACATGCCTAATATTTTTGACGGACTTAGAAAAATTTCTGATAAAGATATAATTGAACAAGTTGCATTACTTGAAACTATGAACATAACTAATATATCAAAGCCTATTATACAAAAGGCTAAGAAAAAAACCATAAGTATAATTAATCTTATAGGAAGCAAAATTGGAAAGAATAATGTGATTGAAGAACCAGAAGTAACTGAAATATGGGCTTTAATTGATGAAAAAAAAGAAGAATTAAAAAAATGTACTAGAGAAGAATTAGATGAACAATTATTAAATATACTTTTAGAGAAAATTAAAAATGATCTTGACGAAGAATCTGAGGATGCTATATCTATAGAAGTGATAGAAGAAGCATCCAAATTATATAGGGTTTACGAAAATTTAACGCCAGCTAAAAAAGCTGATAATATTTATTTAAAATATAATGAAAAGCTTCAGGGCAAAGCAAAAGAGTTTATAAATGCTCAACCTTTCATTGATTTACAAGAAACAGAAAAAAATATAGAAGAAATTATAGATAATATGGATGAAAAACGTAGAAAAGAATTTTTAAAGTCTATAGAAGTGGAAAACTTTACATTATTAAATGTATGGAAAAAAATAGATAGACAGCATTTTGCACGGCTTATATGGATGGCAGTAAAGGCTTATGAAGGCAGGTTTACTCCTAAGGAGGAAATGCTTCCAAGCTTTGTAGATGAGAATAAAGAAGTAGAAGTGGTAAAAAGAGATGAAGAATTAAAAAGGTCACAGAAAGAACTAGTGGAATTAGAAAATAAGATAGAAACATGTAAGGATAAAATAAATTCAATAGAAAGCAATTTGAAAAAAGAAAATCGATTGCTAAATATTGCAGTCAAAAATAAAAGTAAAGCAGAAGAAGATATAGAGGAGTTAAGTGAACAAAATGCTAAATTAGAAGAAGTGAAAAAGGTATATGAAGATAAAGTGAACGAAATTAAAGAAAAGATAGAAAATGCAGCATTAGTAGAGGTGTTGGATTCATTAACAGAAGAATTTAGGACAGTCAAATTTAATTCAATTGATATTAATAATAGAATTTCAGATATTAATATAGAGATTACATATAAGAATGAGCTAATAGAAGATAGTATTAAGGTAATAGCAAGTAAAGAAGAAACTATAAAACAGATTGGAAACGAATTTCAGCAATTTAAAATAGATGTTGAAAATTTAGTAAATGAATATAATGAAAAGAAAAAAGACGTGATTCAAAGGGAGGAATTTAAAAGAAATGAGATATTTGAAAGATGGATTAGTTTCTTTGATAAATTTACCTTTGATTTTAAAAACTTAAGCAATGTTGTGAACTTTTCTCAAAGAGATCTGCTTCATATTGAAGAATGCTTATATGAATTGCATTATATAAAGAATCCAATGGCTATGAGTATGGGATTAATTGAAGATAAAAATAATAAAGAAAAATACCAATATATTGATATTAACTTTACAGATAAGTTTAAAATAGAAATACAGTATAAGGTGTTAGGAAATCAAGAAAAGAACGTGAAAATAATCGAAATAATTCCAGAGTTTTGATGCAATTTGGAGGAATGTTTTTGTAAAAGACGAGCTGTTGAAAAATGATTGAAAAGTCATTTTTCAACAGCTTTTTTTAATTAATGACGATATTATTACAAGATTATTATATATTATATAAGATTTGAGATACTGCATTTTATATTTGTTGGTTGAAGTTATAATTAATTTATGGTCATTGCTAGAATAAATATTGAAAAAAGTTGATGAGGGAGAGATGAATTTGGAGAGGCTTTTATATATTTTTAAAGTTATGTGGATTGCATTCAGTATTCCAATCTTAATATTTGGCAGCATAATATTATGTTACTATTTCTTAAAAAAGAGAAAAAAAGAAAGTAAGTTTTTCTTTAAAACGTATAAAGTTATAAAAATACTTCTGTGCATATTAGTTACATGCTTTATAGCAATAGAAAGCGTAATAATAGGTTATCCAAAGTATAATGATAAAAAAGATGATTATATTATTGTGCTTGGAGCAGGTCTTGATAATGGAAAGACTCCTAATTTAATACTTAGTGAAAGACTGGATGCGGCAATAAAGAGTGAGGAAGAAAATCCTGAACAATACATAGTTGTATCGGGTGGGCAAGGTGACGATGAAGAGGTGCCGGAAGCTCAAGCTATGAGTGAATATTTACAAGAAAAGGGTATAAGTAAAGATAAAATAATTTTAGAGGATAAATCAAGGGATACTAACGAAAATCTAAAATTCTCTAAGGAGAAAATAGAAGAGCATAGTAGTAAACCAATATCAGAGGTAAGTGTAAAAATAGTTACAACTGATTATCATGCCTTTAGGAGCAGTATTTTGGCTAAGAAGAACGGGTATGAAAATTTCGATAATTATTCGAGCACTATGGTTTGGTATTTTATTCCGTCAACTTATATAAGAGAAGCAGTTGCAATTGTTAAGAGTTCAATATTTGATAAATAGCATTTTTGAAGAATATTAAATTTTATATTCTGAGAGTTAGAATTTTTATTAAGAAAGTGTAAACTAAAAATAATTAGTTTACATTTTCTTAGCAGGTAAAATTCAAGGAGTTAATTAAATGGAATTTCATCGAAAATATAAGCTATATTTCCTATATCATATAGCTTATAGGCCCATTGACACCATTCAATTCCCCATTTTGCATCACCTAAAATTTTTGTTAGTATAACAAACCTGCCAAAGTAGCCAGAGTTGGTATTATCAAGTTTTCCTCCTCCTTGCTCTTTAAGATCTTCAATCTTTTTTTTGCATGCTAAAAATTTATCGTGGTACATTTTTTCGCGTTCCTTAAGTATTTTTTTAGCTTTATCTTTATCTAATATGTGTAAGCAATATGTTTTAAGTAACATCTCATCTTTAGTAATAGGAGCTGTAGTTGTTTTTTCGAGCCATTCCTTTGTAGCATTAAGTCCCATTTTAGTGGGGGTATAAATTTTTTTGTCAGGTTTACCAGATTGCTTTACTAAAACAAATTCTACATATCCATCTTCTTCTAATTTAGAAAGGAGCGGATATATATGACTATGTCTAGTGTGCCAAAATAAATTCATTTTTAAATTCAAGTCATAACCTGACATAGATTCATTAGCTAAAAGTGATAAAAGACCATATGATAATGTATTCATGAAAAATCTCCTTTATATGTACAAATTGACATAATAACTTTTAAATAGTATCATAAAATATTATATGTCCATTTTGTCATATAATCAAATTAACAAAGATAAAGCTGACTTTCAGTTGAATTTAAGAATTGAGGATGATACAAATGAAAAGCACACAAGACAATAAAACACCATTTTGGTCAGTAATGCTTCCCATATTTTTAGGGGTTTTTTTAGGAACTTTTAATATGAGTGCCATAAATATTGCATTAACTGAATTTATAAAAATATTTAATACAAGTTTAGACTCTGTAAAGTGGATATTGACAGGATTCATGCTTGCAACAGGTGCAGCATGTCCTTTAGCTGGATATTTGGGAGAAAGGTTTAGTTATAAGAAATTATATTTATTTGCTCTTACTGGATTTATATTAGCATCAATTTTTTGCGCACTTTCGGCTAATATTTTCATGCTTGTAGTCTTTCGTATTATTCAAGGTATATTTAGTGGATTGATTATACCTTCAACTATGACAATTATTTATCAAGTTATCTCAAAAGAGAGACATGCTTTTGCTATAAGTTTATGGAGTATGGCTTCGATGCTAGCTCCTGCGCTTGGACCAACCCTAAGCGGATGGTTGATTCAATGCTTTAGTTGGAAAGCAATTTTTATTGTAAATGTACCTATAGGTATTATTGCTATTATTTTGGTGGTTCGTTTTATTCCGCAATATAATTTATCAAAGCCAAGTTCATTTGATTTAATTGGTTTTATGGAGGTTATTATTTTAAGTCTATCAGTTCTAGTGGCTTTTAGTGAAGGTTCTGCATGGGGGTGGCTTTCTTTAAAAATAATTTCTCTTATTATAATTGGAACTGTTTCGCTTGTGCTATTCATATTGAGAGAACTAAAAATAAATTCACCAGCTCTTAATATAAGAGTGTTTAAATTTAAAAAGTATACCATAAGTATAGCAGCAGTTAGTATAGTAACGATTGCTTTATATGCTGGAACATTGTTAACACCGCTGTATTTACAAAATTCACAACATTTATCAACTTTAGATACAGGACTTATTTTATTGCCGCCATCATTAGTTATGGCATTTATGATGCCAATAGTTGGAACTTTATATAATCGTATCGATCCAAGAATCTTAATAATGTCAGGAATTTGCTTTATAGCTTTAGGATCCTGGAAGATGTCAGACTTGCAATTAAATACATCTCATTTATATATAATCTTTTGGATGACAATAAGGTATGTAGGTATTTCTTTTTCAACAATGCCTATAACAAATTCAGGAATGTCAATCATACCTAGAACATTATCTGGTCATGCTTCATCAATTAATAATTGGCTGCGTCAGGTATCGAGTTCACTAGCTATTGGTATATTTAGTTCATTGCTACTTATTCGGATTGAATATCATACAAGGATATTTGAGAGCGCAAATAATACAGCTACTGACTTGCTTATGCAAAGAGCATATACAATGGGAATAAATGATATATATTTCTTATCTACAATTATTGTTCTAATTGGATTACCACTTGGATTCATGTTGAAGAATGGAATTAGCGCTGGAAGTATAAAATATGTTAAATAAAAAATAGCACAGGATTTAATCCTGTGCTAAATTATGCAAATATTAAATTAAAGTCTATTTGTATATTACTAATGTAAGAGTTAATCTGTAGGGTTTGATTCTAGAGATTCTTCATTAGTAATATTTTCTTCATTATTCATAGTACTATGAGATTTTCCGTAAGCAAAATATACTACAAGCCCTAAGATAAACCAAACTACAAATCTTATTTTTGTTGCAGTTTCAAGTTGTAAAATAAGCCCAAAACATGCTAAAGCTGAAATTATTGGTGTCACAGGTACGAATGGGCATTTAAATGATCTTTTTAAATCAGGTCTCTTCTTTCTTAATGCAATTACTCCAAGAGAAACAATGATAAATGCTGCAAGTGTGCCTATATTAGTCAATTCTGAAACTATTCCTATTGGTAAGAAACCAGCGATAAGCGCAGTTGCAATTCCAACCATAAGAGTACTGTTTACAGGTGTTTTTGTCTTTTTGTTTACACCACCGATAACTTCTGGTAAAAGTCCATCTCTAGACATTGCAAAGAATATTCTTGTTTGACCAAACATCATAACCAAAAGTACAGAAGTTAAGCCGAATATTGCACCTACTGATACCAATGCTGATCCCCAGTTAATTCCTAATTGCTCAAGAGCAAAAGCAACTGGTGCTGCTGTGTTCATATAGTTTAAATAAGGAACTACGCCTGTAAGAATTGCAGATACAACTATATATAATACTGTACATATTAAAAGCGATGCTATAATTCCTTTTGGTAAATCCTTTTGAGGATTTTTAACTTCTTCAGCTGCTGTAGATACTGCATCAAAGCCTATATATGCAAAGAATACATAGGCAGCACCTTGCAATACTCCGTTAAAACCATAAGGCATAAATGGTGTCCAATTTGCAGGTTGTACATGTCCTACTGCTAAGAATATAAATAGAAATATAATTGCGATTTTTATTGCTACGATAATGTTATTAAATCTGGCACTTTCTTTAACACCTATAATTAAGAAAAATGAGATAAGTGCGATTATAAGCATCGCTGGTAAGTTTACAATTCCACCATCAGCTGGAGAATTAACTAAGTTTGCAGGTAAAATAATACCGATGTTCTTAAGAAGATTTACCATATATCCAGACCATCCAATTGCCACAGCTCCAATTGCAACGGCATACTCTAATATTAAATCCCAGCCTATTATCCAGGCCCAAACTTCCCCAAGAGCTGCATAACCGTAAGTATAAGCACTTCCAGCTACTGGAATCATTGCTGCAAATTCAGCATAACACAGAGCGGCAAATGCACAGGCGAAACCAGCAACAATAAATGATAGTACCAGAGCTGGTCCAGAGAATTTTGCAGCTGCTACTCCTGTAAGCACGAAAATACCGCTTCCAACAATAGCACCAATTCCAAGCATTGTAAGCTCAAAAGAACCTAATGCCTTCTTCAAGGAATTTTCACCTTGAGTTTCATTAATTAAACTTTTGACCGATTTTGTTCTAAAAATGTCCTTCATAATAATAATACTCCCCTCATTTTGATAATGTCTAAAATTTTTAACAAACATATGTTTGTTAAAAAAAATAGGACTGGAGTATATCTACACCAGTCCTTGCGTATGATTTTATTATACTACCGTTTTAATATTTGTCAATAAATTTTAAAAAAACAACTTAAATTAATAAATTTTTTTCAATGTCATTAATAATAATAAGTATTTTGACTATATATTTTATGATTTTAAAAAAAGTGATTTTTGTTGTGTATAAAAAATTATGTGCTTTTTACTTGTAATATGGATGCTTATTTTAATAGTATTTCATAATTAAAGATAATATGGATTTATGATACTGTATTAAAGATAATATGGATTTATGATACTGTTAACAAAAGGTTAATAAGTTTGACAAACAACTGACAAAAATCAGTATTAATATAAATAGTAGAAAGGGTGGTTGATATAATGATAAATGAAAATGAAGAATTAGAGATTAGAAATGCAATCACAAAAAAAGATAAGAAAATATTAACCAAAGCATTGGATGGAATAAAAGGATGGAATTTTAATCCTGTAGCAGTAATTACAAATAACATGGAAGATTATTATTTCATATGTAAAGTAAAAACAATAATAGAAAATTTGCAAATGAAGATGGCAAGAATATATATAAAAGTTCAAGAAGGAAATAATCCAAGGATATTAGCTATAGAGGAGATAGTATAAATACATTAGATTATAATAGGTAAATTTTTCGTATTCTATAATATAAGCAGTAGAGGAAATTCAACTACTGCTTATATATTTTTAAAATGAACAATAAAAATTATCAATTAATATGGATTATTGTGGTATATTGTGTTATACTATCTACATACCCTAAAGTAAATAACCCCTTATTTACTTACCCTAATAATTTGTGAATGCAGTCATCCCCATGACTGCATTTTTTCATTGATTAATTTTATGAAAAGATATAATTAACTTTTATGTGTTGAAAATTTCTTTTGCTACAAAAACTGCATTTAATACTCTTGGAAAGCCAATATAAGGAATACATTGCAAGAATACTTCTATAATCTCATCTTTTGATACCCCAACATTTAGCGCACCATTAATATGAACTTTTAATTGATTTTCACAACCTCCAAGTGTAGCAAGGGTTGATAAAGTGATAAGTTCTCTTTGCTTTAAATCAAAGGCGGGCCTAGTGTAAATATCACCAAAAGCAAATTCAATAATATATTTACCAAGATCTGGCGCTATATTTTTTAAGGATTCTATTACAGCAGCACCTCCGTTTCCATCAACTTCGTTAAGTTTATTAATTCCATTTATATATCTTATTTCCATAATTGTAATACCTCCTGTTTTTTGATAATATTAGGATAAATGCTGGAGTTAACTCCATGTCAATAGGGAGGGAAAAGTTTTGAATTATTATATTGGAGAATTTTCAAAAAAATTTGGTATTAGCATTGATACATTAAGGTATTATGAAAAAATAGGTTTGATTTACCCGGAGAGGGATAATGTTAATAAACGAATATATTCAGAAAAGGATATAGAATGGCTAAAATTTATAATACGCTTAAAAGAAACAAATATGCCAATAAAACATATAAAATATTATTCAAAGTTAAGATATGAAGGTGATAATACAATTCAGGAACGACTAGAATTATTAAATGAACACATGAATAGATTAAAGGCAGAAAAAGAAAAAATAGAGGAGAATATGCAGCATTTAAAAGAGAAGATTACTATATATAATGATAATGATATGATGGAAAAAAATAAAAACAGTGTAGTAAAATTATAGAACAAAAATCAATAGAAGGATTTTTGAAGAAAGCTACAAGGAATAATATTAATGTTATCCCGGAATTTTTATCTGGATTTATTTATGACTGTTTTGGTAAAAAGACAACTTCAGAGGAACAGTTAGAGGATGCAAAGGATTATTTTGTTTTTTCAAACCATCCAAAAGCAACTATTACTTTACTGACTAACTGGCTTGAAGATTTTATAAAAACGACATAGTTCCCAGTTGGAGCTGAAATGAATTTAACATCTTCCTCAGATACTAGAGTAGAATTCGGAGGCACTATTCTTTTATATACATTAACTCCTTTTTGGGGAATTTCGGTGGTAGATTTTGTAAACCGAATATCTACTTCATTTTTAGGAAGTGGATCTAAGGAAGTGTTTGTTGGAGAAATTTTGTCTGATATACTCCACGTTGATGGTTTATTAGTGTTGAGCCATATTTCTGCAGTTAAATATTCATTTGAGAAATTTGAAATAGTAAAAACATTTGTATATAAGTTAACACTTGAGTCATATGGATTTACTAAAGCAGCCCAAGCATGTATTCCTTTCTTTACGCACAGAATATCTGTTTGACCAACAAAATAATTTCCTTCTATTGATTCAAATAGAGGCACTGGAATGCTAACTACCTTTTTAGGCTTAGTATCTTTGCTGTCTATAATATGATCATTATTTTCCTGTAACATAAATCACATCTCCTGAAAATTATTTTATCATATGATATTTTTTATTTTCATAATATAATATTCAGTAAATGTTCAAATGTTAATTTTTAATAACTATGATTTAAACAGAATTTTGTTTTTCTATAGCTAGAATGCATAATTTTTCAGTTATAAGTTTAGTTATATCATTTTTTACTTTTTCATCAAGCTTAAACTTAATGGTATTGCTATATTCAAAGCATATAAAGTTATTTGTGACATTTATCTCCAGAAGGGTTTCATTACTTATATAATAAGAATTCACATCATTCCAAGTGTAATATATTCCCCAATATAATATTCCGTTATCAGCAATATAATTATCAAGAATATTATGAAATGTAAAAATAGAAGTCAAGATGAATGTTATAAGGAATAAAGGAAGTATATACATATCAACTGAAATTATAAATACAACTAATTCAAAAATGCTGAGTAATATAAGGAATATTAAAATATTTCTAGATTTATTGCTAAAGTGTGACATTACTTTAAAATTTGCATTGAAGAATTTTTTGTTGATCTCATATGTTTCATAGGTATCAATGATAGCACAGATAATCACTATTATTAATAAGATTAACTCTATGAGGCTAAATATATCCATACTGTCTAAAATTTTCATTTCACCAATTCCAGATTTGGCTATAAAAAATCCAAGTAGCCATCCTAGTATTCCGAGAATAAAAAGACTTATAATTAAAAACTTTTCCCATTTTTGCATTAAAATTTCCTCCATTATATTTGATTGTTTAAAATAATTATTT
This sequence comes from Bacillota bacterium, assembly GCA_023435985.1. Lineage (GTDB taxonomy): Bacteria > Bacillota > Clostridia > Clostridiales > Clostridiaceae > Clostridium. The sequence continues at coordinate 34,001 of JAEZKY010000116.1, forward strand.
ATTATTATAAGTTGAATAAAAATCTTAATTATTTTTACATCAGAATATGTATTTATAAAATATATATGAGAAGTTTATGTAATATATTAATCTAGTAGAATAACAATTTGATATAAAATTAATAAAATGATATGGAAAGAATTTTAAAGATTCTATACAGAGGGAAGAAATATAAAGAGGTGAGAATATGGAGGTAATAGAAGGCGTAAATATGCTTGATTGTACGGAAAAAAGTCATGTGTATTTAATTAGAGACAAAGAAAACATTTTAATTGACACAGGGATACCAGGAGAATCTGAAAAAATTTTAAGTGAAATCAAATCTATGAGTATTAATCCAAGGAGTATAAAGCATATTCTGTTAACTCATCATGACATTGGTCATGTAGGAAATGCAAAAATATTGCAGGATGAAACAGGAGCGGCACTTTGGGCATCGAAAGAAGATGTTCCATATATTATTGGAAAGAAAAGCAGGATTGGAGTTAAGAGAATTATTCAAACTTTTATAAGATACAAAAAACCTACTATAAATTATGTTTATAATGGATATGAGGATGTTAGAGGAATAAAAATAATTAGTACTCCAGGACATACCCCAGGGCATGTTATGTTTATGTATAAAAACATTGTATTTACAGGTGACTTGTTTAGGATTATTAAAGGAAAGATTAAATTATTACCTAAGGATAGGAATTGGAATCAATATAAACTTGAGAAATCCCTTGGGTTATTAAAAAATCTAGAATGTGAATGGATTTGTCCATCTCATGGAATTCCAATTATGAAGAATGAAATATGGGAGGAGTTTGTTAAAAAGTACTAATATTATATTAAGTAGGAGTGGAAAAGGTTTATGTCAACTTCATAAAATATTTATTAGTATGAAGAGAACATAATTAATTTTTACACTCTTTCTATTTATCATAAATAAAAAACATGAACATACATGTATTAAATAATTCATTAATAAGATCATTTTATTTGGACTATTATAAACTATGTTATAATTAGGTATAAAAAATATAAGGATTTAAATACACAAGTGATTAAAAATTAAAAGAGATTATAAATGGTTTCAATGTGAGTGCCAAAGGAGATGATGGAAAATAAATTTTGGTGATATATTTAAAATATGAGATGATTAGAGGAGAATTGAAGGAGCTAAAATAATAGCAGGTAAAATTAAAAAGACTGCATGACGGAGGTTTTTATTAACATGATTAAAGAAATTGAAATTCGCAGAAGTATAAGAAAATATATTAATAAACCAATTGAGGATGAAAAAATAATAGAGCTACTTGAAAGTGCAAGACTTGCTCCATCTGGAAATAACACTCAGCCATGGCGTTATATAGTTGTAAAATCTGAGGGGATGAGGCAAAAGGTAATGGAAGCATCTCATAATCAAAAATGGATGTTAACAGCTCCGGTATTTATTATATGTGTTGCTGATATACGCTGTAGGATAAAAGAAGATACAAATATATATTTAGATGATAATAGTCCACAAGATGAGGTAAAACGAATAATTAGAGATACATCAATTTCAGTTGGATACATGTTGCTACAGGCTAATAATTTAGGATTAGGAGTTTGCTGGGTTGCAGAGTTTACTCAAGAAGAAATTAGACCAGTTTTAAATATTCCTTCTGATAAATATGTAGTTGGAGTTATAACTGTTGGCTATCCAGATGAGCAGCCTAAAGCTCGTCCCAGAAAGAAACTTGAAGAAATAGTTCGTTATGAATGCTGGTAAGATCTAAGGATAAATTAACTTAAAGATTAATGTATTTTTCTATTTAATGCAGAACTATGGGGTTACAATTAATTTGACATAAATTCGCCTTAAGAATAGTAAATAATGTTGAAAAATATAATATATGTTGATATAATGATATTATGGTAGCAAAAGGAAAAGTAATCAAAGATTGTAAAGAAAAAAATCTCAATTACACTGAAGATTTTGTAAAAATCTTAATAGAAAAATATTTCCAATTTCATATCTCTTACAAAATTTTTTACTCTATATACTGTAGATTATTTTTTCTTACTATTTTAATAATTTTATAGAGGTGATTTTTATGGTAATTAAAAACTTATTCGGAAAATTATTATTAAATATTTCAGGTGGTATGATTAAAGCTTGCACAGCATCATTTTATGGACATGGTGTTGAGGAAATGCCAAAATCAATGAAAAAATTAAGATAAGAAAGAGGCTGCACAAGGGGGATGTGAATTGGAAATAGATTATATGGATGCTTTGAATTCAATATTTCAAGGCATATTTTTTGTTTATATTATAAGTTATTGTTTAGGGTATGAAAAAATATTCAGTGATAAAAAAATGATACTATGCATGGTTTTATTATCTTGTGATGGTTACTTTATTCCTAACGCATTTGGAAATTTCTCTGTATATGTATTTGTTACACATATTATTAGTATGCTTATAATAGCATTTTTGTTCAAAAATAAATGCATTGAAGCATTAGTAGCATTTAATTTGATTTATTCAATTGGAGCAATTTGGATGCTCGTATTTGGAGATAGTTTATATGAATTTTTAGAATCCATTATTTTTAAAAGACATATAGAGTTGCTAAGCATATTATTTGTTTATGTTTTTCAATTATTATTTTATATAATATGTATTAAGTATCCTAGTAAGATAAAACAAGTTAATAAAATGATGCAGGCTGAAAAGTTTACAATAAGTTGTATATTTATAATGAGTTTTATTCCAGATTTTTTGATTTCACTAGGATCAATAGAATATAATGATGAAGCTTTAATATATAAAAATATAAAGGTTGTGCTTTTGATGGTGTTCATTGGATTTAGTGCTATGTATTTTGCCAAAATAAAAGAGCGGGCCACCAAAATATTTAAATTAAATGAAAGTTTAGAAGTAAAAAATAGTGAATTAAAAAAAATAAAATGTGATTATGGAGTACAAATGTCGTCATTATATGAATTGTGTCTTAGAGAAAAGTATGAAGATGTGGCCAATTTATTAAAAAGTATTATAAATACACCTAATAATTCTAAAACAGGTGAAAATGGTAAGATAAAGGAATCTTTATTATCGTTAGCAACTAAGCATATTATATGTGATGATATAAATATAATAATAGATGATACTGTTGACTTTAAATTAGTAGCTATGTCAGAAATTGAGTTATATAGAATAATTGTAAACATAGTTAATAATGCTATAAAAGCTATGAAAAACAAAGGTACAATAATTGCTAAGTCATTCATTGATAATGGCTTAGCAATTATTGAAATAGAGAATGATGGAGAGAAAATACCAGAAAAATATATTGAGAAAATTTTTGAGGCCGGATTTACTACTAAGAATAATAGTGACAAAAATCATGGTTATGGATTAAATATAGTTAAAGAATTAATAGAAAATTACAATGGTAATATATTTGTTGAAAGCAGTGAGGCTAAAACTAAATTTACTATTATTTTACCTATCTTAGCTACAAATAGTACATACATATATTAAGAAAATTAATTTTAACCGAGGTTGTTGAAAAAACATTTTTTACAAACCTCGGTTAAAATTTTTTCGTTGATAATAAGTAAAATAATTGTGTTCTTTAGATTATACCTATATGTTCACAATTCATCACATGTTCTTTATGAAATTATTATTTGAGTATTATTAGTGTAGATTGACATATAGGTATTCGAAAATATAAGCTTGAGCAATATGGAATAAAAAAACATTAATGTAAAAAATATTTTTTACATCAATAGAAAAATATGCTAATATAAAAAAGGTATTGAAGATAGAGAATTTAGGGTAAAACAACAAAGAAAAATAACTATAGAAGGGGTATAAAAAAATATATGGTCAAGATAAAGTATTCTGCTTTATATACTGATGATTTAGGATGTGAGCAGGCAGAAGTATGTTTTTCTAAAGATGGGTTAGAACTTAAAGTAAGAAATTGTATTTTAAAAAATGAAGAATTTAATTTTGATTTTTATTCTGATGATTCGGAATATATGAAAGATTTATTTAATCTTAAGGAAAATGAATTAGTTGAATATTTTATAGATATTAAAATTCCATTATTACTAACTTATAATAATATGAAATATGTCAAAGAATTTTTGCTTAGGATTGAGAGAAATAAAAGCTATTATAGTAATTCATTTTCGCTTTTATTAGATGATAAATTGTATATGGTTGAAGGATATAATTTACAAGAATTAATCAAGAAAATGAAGAAGAAAATACCAATGGGATATGAGCTAGAAGAGAGCTTTTCTTCGCTATTAGCGTATGAAATAGAGGCTGACGGAGGAAAAGATCTTTATTGCTTCAAAAATTTTAATGAAGAATTGAATGTAACTTCAAACAAAGAATATTATTTTTTAAACAAAGAATATAAAGATAATTTCAAGGAACAACAAAAAATACCAGTAACATATATATCTGATAAATATTATTCGAATTGATGTGAGTTTTAAACTTTTATCAATTGAACAGAAAAGAGATAGTATAGTATTATATATCATAATACTATACTATCTCTTTTTAAGTTAATTTTGCAATTTATTAAAATGATGTTCAATAATAGTATTAGCAATAATAATATTATTATTCGCTATATTTAAAATTTACATTGCTTCATCTATATTAGAACTTGATTTTGAGTTTAATGAAGAATTTATTTCTGTCATAGAAGCTGGATCAAGGATTTTTTCTAATTCATCTGCGGTTAGTATCTCTTCTTTTAATACAAGTTCTTTAATAGAACGTCCTGTCTTTAACGCTTTTTTTGCAATATCCGCTGACTTTTTATAACCTATATATGGGCAAAGAGCTGTTACAATTCCTATGCTGCTATCTAAAAGTTCCTTACATCTAGCTTCATTTGCAGTGATTCCTAAAACACAATTATCTATTAGTGTTGTAGTTGCATTTTGAAGAGTTTCGATAGATTCAAATAAATTATAGAAAAGAACAGGCTCAAAGGCATTGAGTTCAAGCTGACCAGCTTCTGCAGCCATTGTTATTGTGAAATCATTACCTATAATATTAAAAGCAACTTGAGAAACCACTTCTAAAATAACAGGATTTACTTTACCAGGCATAATCGATGATCCATTTTGCATAGGAGGTAAATTAATTTCAGCAAATCCAGTTTTGGGGCCGCTTGATAATAATCTTAAGTCATTTGCCATTTTAGAAAGATTCACAGCACATGTTTTTAAGGCAGCGGAAATATCTACAAAACCGTCAAGATTTTGAGTTGCATCAATTAAATCGTTAGATTGAACGACATTAAAACCACTTACTTTTCTAAGAGCAGGGATAATATTTTCTAAATATTTTGAACTCACATTAATAGAAGTTCCAATAGCAGTACCACCGATATTTAAAACAAGCATTTCTTTTTCTGTTTCCTTTAAACGGTTTATATCACGTTGAATCATTGATGCAAAAGCATTAAAAGATTGGCCAAGTCTAATTGGAACGGCGTCTTGAAGCTGGGTGCGTCCCATCTTTATAACATTGTCAAATTCTAAGGATTTTAATTTAAGTGTATTATATAAACGTTGGAGTTCTGAAATAGCTTTCGGAAGCATTTTTAACACTGTGAGTTTTCCTGCAGTTGGAAAAACATCATTAGTGGACTGTGCCATATTTACATGATCATTTGGGTGTATTACAGAATAATTACCTTTTGCTCCACCAAGTAATTCAATAGCTCGATTAGCAATAACTTCATTAGCATTCATATTAGCAGAGGTACCAGCACCGCCTTGAACTGGGTCGACTATAAATTCTTCATGTAATTTCCCACAAATAATTTCTTCACATGCTTTTATTATAGCATTGGCAATAGTAGGAGTTAAAACACCTGCATCTCTATTTGCTATAGCAGCAGCCTTTTTTATTTCAACGAGGCTTATAATAAAGTTTTTGTGCAATCTTTTATTTGTAATATGAAAATTATTAGTTGCTCTTAAAGAGTGAATGCCATAATAAGAATCAGCAGGCACGTTTATATTTCCTATAGAATCAGATTCCATTCTTGTTTTCATTTAAAAATCCTCACTTTCATTTTATACAATTCTTTAAATTTAAAATATTGGATTTATTTATTATCTTAATATCAATACAAAGTTAAAGTAAAAATATTTTTCATTAATCCTTCTGAAATGAAGATTATCACTATTTAAAATTGATGTAAATATTAGAAGAGGAATTGTGAATAAAAACTAAAAATGCGTATATTATACTTAATTAAATTTAATTACATGTAAAAATGCTTAATTTTATAAAGTGCAAAAATTACAAAAAAATACGAATTAAAAATAAGGAAAATGGGGCTATAATTCGGAGAAAACTAACATATATCAAATTTATTTAAATTATTAATAAGAAATTAAGAGTTATACACTTAAAAATAGAAAAAACTAATTCATCTATAAATAAAAAAAGAAAAGTTATAAAAATAATAATAAAAAATATCGAGAGAAAGTTTACTTTTTTAATATATGCAATAAAAAAGGCTTGTAATTTTTGGATTGACACTTTAAAATATAAATAGGATATTCGGATGAATTTAAATCTGTAATTTATCCAAAAGATGTGTATCTATAAATTAATAGAAGAATATATTTAAAATAAATAATAAAATGGCGCAAAGAAGCGTATCAATACCTAATTAAAGAATTTTGGGATTATTTGATATGTTTTTTTATTATATAAATATAGATAATTTTTTAGAAACAGGGGTACTATATATGGACAAAATTGATTTTAAAATTATTGAACTTTTACAAGAAAATGCACGTTATCCATTAAAGCATTTAGCAGAACAGGTATTTTTATCAACACCAGCAGTATCAGCTCGTATTGAAAAATTGGAACAATCGGGGGTTATTACAGGATATTCTGCACATGTTGATCCTTTAAAATTAGGATATAACATTAAGGCTTTTATTAATTTGGAAATGACACCAAAACAAAAACCAGAGTTTTATCCTTTTATAGCTAGCTGTTCAAATGTACTTGAATGTAATTGTGTTACTGGTAAATATTCTATGTTAATAAAAGTTGCATACCATACAACTTTAGAATTAGATGCATTTATTGGCGAATTGCAGAAATTTGGAAATACAGATACTCAAATAGTATTTTCTACAGCTGTAGAGCATAGGGGGATAGATGTATCCTCAGAAGCAGAAAGCAAATAAGAGAGTAAAAGATTAAAAGTGTATTATCAAAATCGTTCTAGAGTAGATAAAATAATATATATTCTAGAATGGTTTTTTCTTTATGCAATAAAATAAAGAATAACTTGGAAATACATATCATAAATTTATAATAGTATAAATGAATACTAATTAAACTTAATTTGTAGAATGAATATTTGAAAAATGACATATCAAATGAAATTGAATTGAAAGGAGGGAATATTGTGAATGATGAATATGAAGAAAAGTTAAACGAAAATAAGAACATAATATTAAGAAACATTGAGCAAGGGAAAAAAGCTGGAGTTAATAAAGTTTCAGCAGTATTTGCTATAAATAAGATGGATGAAATTAGAAGAAGTATGATTACAGATTTAGCAACCTGGCTAATAACTGATGGATATAAAGTTTCCCTTAAGGAAGGCGAATTGGAAATATTGACAATAGAATGGGATTAAGCATATAATTCAGCTTAATCCCGTTAAAATAAGGGTTTAATAGATGTTGATTTATTTAAGAGTACTAAAGATATACTAATATAAACTATCAAGCTTTTTTGCAACAACAATATCTTTGTTAGGATATAAGTGTGAATATATCAAGTGTAGTTTGTATTTTTTCATGGCCTAATCTTTCTGATACCAATAATGGAGTAAATCCTAATTCTATCAATAATAAAGGTACCTGCAACTGTAGTTCTTTAAGCATATAAAATAAATAGATTGGCTTGAATTAAAAATTAATATTTTTTATAAGAAGGCACTTACAGAGATGTAAGTGCTTTTAATGTTGCTACACACTAGAAAGATTTGACTCAGTAAAATATAAAAACTGAATAATAATATATTTCAAAAATATGTTATAATTAATGCATAATGATTTATTAGTTTATTACAATTAAAGTTTTTCAAGAAAGAATATAAGAAAGAGGGAAAGTTGTGTCGAATGACGTAAAACAGAGAAAAATAATTTTAGATTTAGCAACTACTTTGGATGGCTTTATTGAAGGGAAAAATGGAGAAGTTGATTGGTGCATTATGGACACTGATATGGGGTTCACTAATTTTTTGAATGAAATTGACACTATTCTATATGGTAGAAAAAGTTACGATTTATGGGGACAATATATTCCTCAAGATGAAGATTCTGATAATGAAAAAGAAATTTGGAGATTAGTTCATAGTAAAGAGAAATATGTGTTTTCCAGAACACAAATAGATACTGATAATCAAGCAGTATTTATAAATGAAAATATTATTGAAGAAGTAAATAAATTGAAGAATAAGCCTGGTAAAGATATTTGGCTATATGGAGGAGCAAGTATCATTACAACTTTTATAAATTTAGGACTTGTTGATGAATTTAGATTATCTATTCACCCTGTTATTTTTGGAGAAGGAAAACCGTTGTTTATTGATGTAAAACAGAGATTAAATTTAAAAATGGTTAATACCAGAATGTTCTCTTCTGGCGTTGTACAACTAATCTATCATCGGAATGGTAATTAATTTTTAACAGAGCCAAAAGCAAAATAAAGTTTAAAATATTCGTAAGAAAATAGTGCCTCAAATATTAAATTATAGTTGTATTATTATCGGAACAGTATGGTAATTACTATAAAGTAAGAGGTGAAAAGTTATGAATGTAGTTTTTATTTGGGCGATATTAACTTGTATGCTAGATGTGGAAACTGCGTTTGATGGGTTAATGGATTATGTATTAAGGTTTATTTCTAAATTTAAAGAGATATCTAATATGAATATAGGAATTTATACTTATACTGGTTTTATGAGCAATTTAGATGATAGATTAGCTTCGTATCGGCTATGGAAAGCTAATTATAATGATGATCCATGGAACTTATCAACGAATTTCTTTAATATCAGAGTAGGACACCAATAAAGTGAAAAAGGTTCTGTAGATGGTATAAATACTGATTGCGATATGAATGAATTTAACAAAGGTGTATCAAATAAAACAACAGAATATGTAGTAACCAATTATTTACATAATGGATATCAAGGAGATAATAGTTTTGAAGGTGTAGATGCAGATTATGTACTTCAATATTTTAGTGGAGCTAGATGTTATTTCAGAGGAAATTCTCAAGGAATATGGATTGAAACTCAAAGCTTACCTATGAGCAAATGTTTAGAGCTAAAAGAAACTTTAGAAAGTTGGTTCTATGCTATAGAATAGCTTCTTTTTGTATTGTCTCTAAAAATAAATAATGTTGCTGTTTTATGATCATATTCGTACTTTTAAAGAAAAAATACTTTTTCCTTACAGGAAAATAATTTAAAATATGGTTGTACATGTTTTTTGGGTATGGATTTATATTCCATATGCTAATCCGTATAAGAATCAATTTACTATCTTCAAAGAATTAAGGTAGATTAGGTAGAAATACTTAATCTACCTTTGTCTTTTATTGTATATTTTTATTAGCTATTGTGACTGTAACATTAATGTTTTATTTTATATAGAAATGCTAAAAATAATACCTAATTAATACTAATAGACGTTAGTAAAAGTATGGCGTAAATAACTGTCTTGCCTGAATTGTTATAAGAACCCATAATAACTACATCCATAATTTTCTGTTAAATTATAAAAAAGTAGTCAAGGCCAGATTAAGAATCCTAACTACTGTAAATGCTACTAACTCTTTATAATATTTGGGATATGTAAGAATAATTATTATAGTTATGCTATATAAAATCATAAGAAAAGCATTACTTAAATGAAAGTAGGAAATATATCATTCTTTTAACGTCTAAATATATACATTTCAATCTGAATATAGTTACTTTAATTACAATATATTGTAAAATGTGTTGAGAATAAAAATAAAAAGGGGTGTTTTTATGAAAAATAGTATTATTTCTGCTATCGTTGGAATAAGTATGTTATTAACTTTTACTCCTGCTTTAGCAAAAGACAATACTAATACTATTGTCAAACATGTAAATGATGTTCAATTAGAGGACAAGTCTACTGAATCATCATTTAATACTTTAAGTCCAGACTTTTTTAAAGGTGATCATAAATTAGGAAATTCAAAAGTAAAAATCAATAAGGATTCTTTAAAAAAAGCAAAAGAAAAAGTTGAATTAAAATCAAATTCAAATTATTTACTTGCAGAAGATAATCAAACTACAACAGGTTCATCTGTTACTACAACAGACACATCTGCAACTATAACAGAGGCGGATTTTATAAATGATAATCCTAATAATGCTTATATAATAGATACTGGAAATGTTTATAGTGATACTATAACAAGTCAAGGTGCACAAAGATGGTATGCATTTAGTAATTCATCTATTCAAAAGCTTACAATAATTATGCAGGCACCAAACAGTAGTAATATAGATTACAATTTATTTTTATTTAAATATAATGAGCAGACCAATAATTTAGACTTGGTTGCTGATTCATTATATCCTGGTAGTGCAAATGAACAATTAAGTACAATTGGACAGGATGGTGTTTATTTTATAGGTGTAAATTCTGTAACGGGATTTGACAGTAATAATCCATTTGTATTTGAAGTAATTCCTTCAGAACAATATGATTCAAACGAGCCTGATGACGATATATTTCAAGCAAAACCATGCGATAGTTCATCAGTTTCAATAGAGGGAACTATAGATAATGATTATGATCAAGATTGGAGTACATTTACAACTACAGATGCTTCAGTTGTTTATGCTGGGTTAAGTAATGTTAGCAGTTCAAACTTATATAAAGCTGATATTATTGACGTTGTAAATAACCAGCTACAGTTAATTGGTACTGTAGGTGCAAATTCAATTGCTAATTTTGTACTTCCATCAGGAACTCATTATATTAGAATAAGAACCGAAAATGGTTATGATGCACAGCAGAAATATAAATTTGACGTAAAACCTTATGATTTATCAACAATCTTAGGCCATAGCCCAGATTTTAATTATATACTTTATAAAGATTCTAATAATAATTTATATCTCAATGGAAAAAGTGTTAATGTAGATTGGACAAGAGAGTTCCAATTAGATTATCCAGAAGGAGGTTATTTATATAGATCTCAACGTGTGTATAAACGATCAGATAGTATATTGGAAAGTGCTAAATATGGATCATATACTTCAGATTATACAGGCACAATAAATCATGCGTTTAATTTAGATATTTTTAATCCACAATATTTTTATTGGTATACTCGTTATTACAATGGTGGTCCTATGGATCACGATCAGACTAATGAACCAACTCAATGTGATATCGACTTAATAATTGATGCAGATACAGGACAAGTTGTAGACCTTAATTCAGAATTGAATTTCTATTATGGAGGTAGCATTGAAGCACATAAGTTTACAGCAATAAGCTAAGTAGTATTATTGAAAGTATAAATTCTTAATTATTGAGAAATAAAAAAATAAGCTAAAAAAATTTTTAGTGGCTTATTTTTTATTTAATTGACTGCAGCCATTAGCATGGCTGTATTTTTGTCTAAAATAAAAAGGCAGTAACCGAAGTTACCACCAGTCTAGTTTGCAAGTTTATTATGTATTAGTCTGGTTATTAAAATTAAGACATAAAAATAGAGATAGCTAACAATTATCAGAAGAAAAATAGTTATCTCTATTAAAAAATTAACATTTAAGGAAAGTCGTTTCAACTGAATAATTGACACAAACATAGAATATTATACAATTTCTATTTTTTCACTTAAAATTATATATTATGATAAAATTCATATTTTAGAAAAATGTAGGGGATAACATGAAATTTTGAAATACCTTTAAACTAATATATTAAATAGAATCCAATGTAGAAATTATAGAGGTTAATTAGAGTTTTTTTTAAACACTTACAGAAATGTAGGTGTTTTTTAATATTAATGCACAATAGAAAAAATGGGTGCAGTAGTATAAACATTAAAGTAAGCTGTTCATGAATATTAAATGAAAATGTTAAGTCTTTTAGTATGCAAATAAATGATATAATATTTATGTAAAATCAAATAAATAATAGGTGCTGATACTTAGGAGAGGTGTATAAATCATGAAAAGTTATAGAGATATAATTAATGAAAGGGTAAATAAATATTATTGGGAAGATGATTTAAATTGTGCTACAACAGTCTTAAAAACTTTAGGAAGTATCTATGAGATAGAATTAGAATCTCAAATAATAGATTCTGCTATTGGAATGCATGGCGCAGGAAAGTTTGGAGCTCAATGTGGATTGGTAGAAGGGGCTTTAATGTTCATAGGTATTTTGGGAAGAAAATTTAGATGTGATAATAAAAGGATTGTAGAATATTGTTACGATTTTGCAGAGAAATTTCAAAGTAACTTTGGAAGTTTAATTTGTAGAGAATTGAGACCTCAGGGATTTAATAAAGATAACCCTCCACATCTATGTGAAGGAGTGACTAAAAAAGCAATTGAATTTACATGTGATTATATTAGTAATACAATTCTATAAAGGTTTATATATGAGGCACTTACGGAAATGTAGGTGCTTTTTAGAATTACTAAGTATTAAAAAATAAAGTGAACTGACTATGGATGCGTATTATAGATATTAGTGTATATAATTTAGTGTTAAATGCATATTATACCATCAATACTAATAGGTATATAAGATGTAGTACAAGCTTTATAAACGAAGCTTTGTATTTAGACTTTAGATTTTATAGAAACTCTGCCAAAATATAAAATAATATGCTAAAAGTTCATATACAACGTTTACATAAAGTGATATAATAAAAATATAAAATATTATAAACAATTAAATGATAGGGGGAGTAAATATGTTTGGTGTAGTTATTTTCATTAGTATTTTATTAATTGCTTGTAATGCTTTTTATGAAACAGAAGAGGTGACTAAAAAATAAATATCTTAAAAGTAATTAATATAACATAATATAAAGTTTGGACTATCTATTTAGTATTTAGATAGTCCTTTTTATGTAAAAAAATTTGAAGCAAGGAAGGTGACATATGAATGAAGAATTATAACAATTACTCCAATTTATATTGATTTAATTAGTTTGTAGTTCTTTGAGATTGTTTTGCTAAAACCAATTTATTTAAATTGTAGGATAAATAAGGAAGAAATAATTATTATCTATGTAATAAAGAAAAATAAAGAATACTACCGTTTTATAACTATATTTGTATGTTTAAAGAAAAAAGTACTTTTTTCTTTACGTATTGTGGTAATATTTATATTATAAATAGTCGGCTATCTATAAAAATACTTATTGGGTTATCGAGAGATTTGAGAGAAATATTTGGTTATGTTTAGTTTTGTTTCTTATTAAAAATTTGTGCGTACGAATTTTAATGATTTTATTGAGTTTTATATATCCAGTGATAAATATATTTAAATAGGTAAGTAATTTAAAATATATGCAGGAATTACTTAATGCATTATAATGATTATGGCTAAATTGCACAATATAAGCAAATAAAAGTAGATCAGGTAGTAATACTTAGTCTACTTTTGTTTATATAATTTATTATGTTTATTTTTATGTAAATTCACAAAAATGAAATGAGGAGAAGTATTATGAACAAAACGAAAACAAAAGAACTAATATTTCATTCTGCAATAAAAGTATTTTCTGAATCTGGTTATAGAGGGGCTACAATGGATGAGATAGCTGCTAATGCAGATTTAGTAAAAGGAACTTTATATTATCATTTTAAAAGCAAAGAAGAAATATTTAATTTTATTGTTGAGGAAGGGCTTCAAATACTACATAATCAAGTTATTAAAGTTCAAGTAATGAATATAGGACCAGTAGAAAAGTTAGTAAATATATGTAGAATACAGTTAACTTTTTTATATGGATATACAAGTTTTTTTAAGGTAGTAATGAGCCAATTATGGGGAACAGAAGACAGGCAAAATCAATTACGCAATAAAATAAAAAAATATATAGATGAGATTGAAGTAAATATAAAAAGTGCTATGGAATTAGGATTAATGAAAAAAGGTGATACTGAACTTTTGGCATTTCAATTTTTTGGATCGTTATGTTCATCGGCAATATATGAATCAATTCATAATGAAAAAGTAGATTTAGAAAATATTATAGATAGCACAGTAAAATTTACATTGAGCGGATTAGGAATAAGTTTTAGTAAAAGGTAGGCTAAGTAGAAATACTCAGTCTACCTTTTTAATACTATACATTTAAGGTTAAGTAAAAGTAGTAAACAACTTCTACATTGTTTACTACTCTTGTTTTTTTGAAATATATACATCACCATCACCTATTATTACAACTTTATAGGTAGATTTCAATGAAGTTAAAGTGTATTTAGGGCAATTAGGATTTAATTTGATGGATTGAATAAGAGTATAATCTTCATCGAATATAATTATATGCGCAATTTTGTCTTGAGAAATATTTTGAGCTTCATATAATGAATTTTCTAGAAATGACTCGAGATCAGTTAAATTATAAATCCCCTCATTGAATACGTTAGTATCTGGTGAAAATGTAAATCGATTTAATGTTTTCATGTATGAATCCGCCTTTTGTTACATATTTTAAAATAATTATATAAACAGTAGTTAGAACCATAGTAAGAATCCTAACTACTGTGGATAATACAAGCTCTTTTATAGTAAAATGGTTACTAGAAAATATATGATATACTCATATTGTATTAAATTATAAGAAAAGTGTTACTTAAGAGTATAAAAAGGACTATATAAAATATAATCCTTTTGAATTTATGGTATTAATACTAGGAGGGGATATACGTAATCCTATTAATATTATATTATTATAAGTGTTAAAATATGAAAAAAGGCAGTAAACAAAGTCATCACCAGTCAATTTTGCAAATTTATTATATCTTTGAAATACCTTTAAACTAATATATTATACTTTTAATCCTAATCATCTTTTTAATGCAGTAAAAAACCTGAAAAAATAATACGAACATAAAGAAAAAAATATTACAAAATGTTCAGTGAAAATTGACAAAAGGTAATATAAATTATAGAATAAAGGTAATAATAATGATGCTTTTAGATATTATCCAATTCAATATGAATTGGATAATATTTTTAGGAATATTAAAGAAAATTGTAAAATAGTGATGTGTAAATTAATATGCTGAATTAAAATTATCTGAAATATGACTGAATAAGTATCTAAAAATAAACTTAGAAATGGAGTCGATAAGCATGAAAGCAATATTAACAGTAATTGGGCAAGATAAAGTGGGGATTATAGCAGGAGTTAGCCAAAAATTGTTAGAGTATAACATTAATATACTAGATGTTAACCAAACAATAATGCAAGGCTTTTTTACTATGATGATGATATTAGATTGCAAAGATATGAAAGGGACTTTTGAAGAAATTCGCACGGGACTTACAGCTGAAGGTGAAAGACTTGGGGTGGATGTTAAGATTCAAAGAGAAGAAATATTTAAGTCAATGCATTCACTATAATTTAGGAGGGGCTTATGAATACTAATAATATACTTGAAACAATAAAGATGATTGAAGAAGAAAAACTGGATGTAAGAACAATAACAATGGGGATTTCATTACTTGATTGCATAGATCCAGATGGAAATAAAGCTAGAACTAAGATATATGATAAGATTACAAAATCAGCGGAACATTTAGTTGAAGTTGGTAGACAAATTGAAACAGAATTTGGAATTCCAATAGTAAACAAAAGAGTTTCAATAACTCCAATGTCAATAATTGCAGGGGCTACAGATGAAACTGATTATGTTGAATTTGCAAGGACTTTAGACAGAGCAGCTGAAACTTTAGGAATTGACTTTTTAGGTGGATTTTCAGCATTGGTTCAAAAGGGATGTACTAAAGGAGATAAGATTTTAATAAAATCAATTCCAGAAGCTTTAGCTGTAACGAAAAAGGTTTGTGCATCAGTTAATGTTGGATGTACTAAGTCTGGAATAAATATGAATGCTGTAAGAGATATGGCAGAAGTTATAAAGAGAACTGCAGAACTTACTAAAGATGCAAAAGGTTTTGGATGTGCTAAGTTAGTTGTATTTGCAAATGCAGTTGAAGATAATCCGTTTATGGCAGGAGCTTTCCATGGTGTAGGAGAAGCTGAAAGGATTATAAATGTTGGAGTAAGTGGACCTGGAGTTGTAAAGAGAGCTCTTGAAAAAGTTAGAGGGGAATCTTTTGACATTGTTGCTGAAACTATTAAACAAACTGCATTTAAAGTTACTAGAATGGGTGAATTGGTTGCAAATGAGGCATCAAAAAGATTAGGTGTACCTTTTGGCATAGTTGATTTATCTTTAGCGCCAACACCAGCTGTTGGAGACTCAGTTGCAGAAATTTTAGAAGAAATAGGTCTTGAACAAGTTGGAACTCACGGTACAATTGCAGCACTTGCAATGCTTAACGATGCAGTTAAAAAGGGTGGAGTTATGGCTTGTAGTCATGTAGGAGGTTTGAGCGGAGCTTTCATACCGGTATCAGAAGATGCAGGAATGATAGATGCAGTCATAAGCGGATCATTAAACCTAGAAAAACTAGAAGGTATGACATGCGTATGCTCAGTTGGTCTTGATATGATAGCAATTCCAGGAGATACTCCTGCGGCAACCATAGCTGGTATGATTGCCGATGAAGCAGCAATTGGAGTTATTAACAATAAAACTACAGCTGTTAGAATTATACCAGCTCCAGGATGTAAAGTAGGCGATATGGTTGAATTTGGTGGACTCTTAGGTAGAGCACCTGTGATGAAGGTAAATGGAAAAACATCAGAATTATTCGCAAGTAGAGGCGGGAGAATTCCTGCGCCTATACATTCGTTTAAAAATTAATTTTTAATTGCGGAAGATAAATAAAATAATTAAATGGATAAAAGCACATGAAAAATTTAATCTATAAATTTTTCATGTGCTTTTTTACTGCTGTGTATTTTGAGTTGCTAGAAAGAGTTATATATGAATTGAGTATTATTTGTTGGATTTTATGACATAATAATTATATTCACTAATTAAAATAAATATGATTAATAAATTAAAAATTAAGACCTAAAAGACATTATTAATGCATCTCTTAGGTCTATTTTTATATCATATCTATTGTTAATCTTGACAAAAAGATATTGATAGGGACTTCAGCTTTTGTATCTTAACAATTTTGAATAATTTTAAGAATTAGGCATCATTTATTTTCTACAATAAGAATAATAAAGGCAATAAGAAATCCAAATTGTTATAATATCCATAATAATTTGGGAATCCATAATTTCCGTATCCATAGAAGTTACCATAACCATAGTTTCCATATCCATAGCTAGGAGTTTGGCAGCAGCATTCATGATGATGATGGTGATGGTGGTGCTTACAACAATTACTCATAATTTAATTTCTCCTTTTGTATATCATAATCATTTGTTAGGTGTATTTTGGGTTGCAATTATTAATACACCTTACATAGTAATAATATATTGAACATAATAAAAAAATGTTACACAAAAAGTATATAATAAAAAACTTCATTATATACGAATGAGGTGAATCGGAAATTTATAATGTTAACTTGTTCGAGGAAGAATTGGGTAAATAAATTATAGGAAAGTAGAAAAAATTGTAAAAGGAGATGTAATAGTTTATAATTAGGTGTAAGTTTACAATAAATGTAAAAGCGAGGAAAGCAAATACAACCTTAAGTTAAAAAGAATTATTTGAAGAAGAAAATCTATAGAATATTAAAAAATTGGGGAGGATTTATTATGGCGTTTATAGATGAATGGGATGAAAAACGTCTAAGGAAAGTCTCTTTGGAAAAGCATCATAGTGTAGACAAAGTTGGATGCTGGAGAATGGAAAAAGAAGACTTAAAGGAATTATCTAAAGAGGAAATAATCCAGGCTATAAAAAATGGAGTACTAGAGAAAAATTGTGAGAGGTTAAAGTTTGAAAATAAGACTTGTTTTAATGGTAAATTAGTCATTCCAATATTTAAAGAGTTTTTTGATCAATATGAAAAAAGTGATAAGGGATATTGCTGGGTAAAAAAACATGCACTAAGCATTTTATTGACTAAAACGAAGCATATAGAGTGGGGTGAGAACATTACGGATGTTATAGAAGAGATTAAGAGATCTCTTAAAGAAAGTGATATTTTTATTGAACTTATTAGCTTTATGGAAGAAGTTGATGAGAACTTTAGCAAGTATACGGTTAGACTAAGAATTCCTACTGGCCTAAAATATATATATCAATTTAGGATATATTTTAATTTTAGAGATGAAATTATCACTTTAATATTCAGCTGTTTAGAAAAAGATAGAGAACGATGGGAAAGAATTATTTTAGGAATTTCAGAACTTATAGAGATATATTGAAAATTGGTAACTAAAAACTCTAATGAGTACAAGATAGTATTTAGCAGAGTTTTATTTTTTGTTTAATTTGGAATGTGATTTTGTTTTCTTTATGATATAATATCCAAAGAGAAAAAATAAGAAATATAGTGTAGGTGAAAAAATGACAACTGAAAAGAAGTTTTTGCCCATAAGTAAAAAGGATATGAGAGAACGAGGCTGGGATGAATGTGATTTCATAATTGTTACAGCTGATGCATACATAGACCATCATAGTTTTGGAACTGCAATTATTTCAAGGGTTCTTGAAGCTAATGGATATAAAGTTGGTATTATACCGCAGCCAGATTGGAAAAGTCTTTATGATTTCCAGAGGCTTGGAAGGCCTAAATATGCATTTTTAGTTAATGCAGGAAATATGGATTCTATGGTTAATCATTATACTGTAAGTAAAAAGCTTAGAGAGAAAGATCTATACTCTCCAGGTGGAGAAATGGGCCATAGACCGGATAGAGCAACTATCGTATATTGTAATAGAATAAGAGAAGCGTATAAAGATGTAGATATCGTTATTGGTGGAATAGAAGCCAGTCTTAGAAGATTTGCTCATTATGATTATTGGAGCGACAAAGTAAGAAAGTCAATGTTAGTTGATAGTAACGCTGATCTTTTAATTTACAGCATGGGTGAAAAGCAAATTGTAGCTGTTGCAGAAAGCTTGAAAAATAAAGTACGTGCAAAGGATATTACTTATGTAAGAGGGACTTGTTATCTAACTGAAAGTTTAGATGATATTCAGGATTATATTGAAATTCCTTCGTACAAAGAAGTTTGTGATGATAAATACAAATATGCGCAGGCTAGCAGGATTGAAGATGAAGAACAAGATTCGGTTAGAGGACGCATTATTGTACAAAAACATGGAAATAAATATTTGGTTCAAAATTCTCCTGAAACGCCTTTAAATAGAGAGGAATTGGATGAGGTATATAATCTTCCATACATGAGAAATTATCATCCTGTTTATGAAGCAAAAGGTGGAATACCAGCTATTGAGGAAGTTAAGTTCAGTACAGTAAGTTCAAGAGGCTGTTTTGGAGATTGCAAATTTTGTGCTATAACCTTCCATCAAGGACGAGTGGTTCAAAGCAGAAGTAAAGAATCCATATTAAAAGAGATTGAAGAAATAACTGAAATGCCAGATTTTAAAGGATATATACATGATGTTGGAGGACCTACTGCAAACTTTAGAAAGCCAGCCTGCAGCAAACAATTAGCTTTTGGAGCATGTAAGAAGAAAGAATGCTTATCACCAGATGTATGCAAAAACATGGAAGTTGATCATACTGAATATTTGGAGCTACTTAGAGCTATAAGAAAAGTTCCTAAAGTTAAAAAAGCATTTGTACGTTCTGGTCTTAGATATGATTACATTATGGCTGATAAAGATGATACATTCTTTAAAGAATTAGTTGAACATCATGTAAGTGGAAAGCTAAAAGTAGCTCCAGAG
>JAEZKY010000117.1 GCA_023435985.1 Bacillota bacterium
GTATGGGTTTTAATGCCCAGTATGCGAACATGATTGGGGCCATATTTTTAGCAACAGGTCAAGATGAGGCCCATATAGTTGAAGGAAGCCTTGGAATAACTACTGCATCAGAAGAACCAAATGGAGACCTCTATTTCTCAGTTACATTACCCGATGTTCCGATTGCAACCATTGGCGGTGGTACAAGTATTGGTACTGCCCGTGAGTGCCTTGAAATTATGGGAGTATATGGAAATGAAAAGGTCCATAAATTTGCCGAAATCATTGCAGGGACTGTGCTTGCCGGTGAGCTTTCATTGATGGCTGCTTTAGCTGCAGGACATTTAGCTAGGGCTCATAAAGAGTTAGGAAGAGGTTAATTTTAAATTATGAATTATTCATTTAATTATTTTTTTAGTCGTTGTAATGGTGAATAAATGACATATGATGTTTTTATATGTTACGAAACTAGTACTGGGGAAAGTTACGCTAGAAATTTAAAAAAAGCTTTGGAAAAAGTGGAATATAATGCTTTTTTTGGCTAGCAACGATATTTTATCTAATGATACTTGGAGAGAAAAAAGAGATTCTGCACTAAAAGAAGCTTCTTTTTTTGTTATTATTTTTACATGGGCTACAGATAGGTCTCCTGAAGTTAAAATAGAGCTTGATAAAGCAAATGAACTTAAAAAAGATATTATAACCTGTAAGCTTGAGAACATTCCTAGAGATAAGACCGGAGAACTGTTAAAACTTAATCAAAAAGAATTTAATGATAAATCAGAACTTGCAAATATTGTTATTTCATCAATATATCAAATAAAAGAGAAAAGGAAAGAAAAGATAAAAATAGAAGATGATCCTGAAGCATTTTTGGAGCTTGGAAATTCTTATTCTAATTTAAACCAATTTAATAAAGCACTTGAAGCCTATAACAAAGCATTAAAGCTTAAACCAAATTATTTACAGGCATTAAATAATGAAGGTGCAATTTTCATAAAACTTGGTAATTTAAAAGAGGCTATTAATGTTATTAATAAAGCAATAGATCTAAAACCCAACTCCATTCAAGCATTATGCAATAAAGGAAGCGTATTTTATGAAATGAATTGTTTTAATGAAGCACTTGAGTTTTATAATAAAACATTAAACTTAGAACCGGGTTTAGCTGAAGCTTGGTGTAATAAAGGGTTAGTGCTTGCTAAAATAAATCAGTTTGATGAAGCAATTGAATCTTTTAATAAAGCATTAAAGTTGAAACCTAATGATATTCAAATTTGGATTAACAAAGGCATTGTATTTGGTGAATATGGAATTTTTTATGAAGCACTTGAAGCTTTTAATAGAGCTATAATATTAGAACCAGATTATGCTGAAGCATGGTATAATAAAGGTATTGCTTTTGATAAGCTCAATCGCTTCGAAGAAGCTCTTGAAGCTTATAATAATGCTATAAAATTTAAAAAAGACTTTGCTGAGGCTTGGTGTAATAATGGTATTGTACTTGATAAGTTAGAACATTTTGAACAAGCACTTGCTGCCCATAAGGAAGCAGTTAAATTAAAACCTGCTGATGCAATATTATGGTCTAATAAAGGAGTTATACTTGATAAATTGGGATTTCATGATGAAGCACTCGAAGCTTTCAATGAATCAATAAAATTAAATTCGAATATACCTGCATCTTGGTTTAATAGGGCAATTTCATATTCGTTGCTAAATGATGATGAGAATGCAATAAAAAACTTGTCTGAATCAATAAAATTGGATGATAGTTTTAAAAAAAGAGCTATTGAGTCAGAGGAATTCAGAAATTTACAGGACAACGAAAACTTTAAAAAACTTGTAGAATAAAAATTATAACGTGAAAGATATGAACACTCAAACTGCTGAAATCAAGGACAAAGTCGTAAACATCTTGAAAAAGCATGATGTTAAAAAGGCAGCATTTTTCGGCTCCATTGTAAGGAATGAGCTGACAGAAGGGAGTGATATCGATGTCCTCATTGAATTTAAAGGTAGAAAAAGTCTTCTTGACCTTGCAGGTTTAAAAATAGATCTTGAAGATTCTTTACATAGAAAATTCGATGTTTTGACCTATAACTCTATTTATCCTCCACTCCGCGAGCAAATCCTCAGTGAGCAGGAAGTAATATTATGAAAAAAGACCCAAAAATATTCATTGAGCATATTTTACAGTCCATTGAAATTATTGAGGGTCATATTAAGGATAAAAAAGAGGAAGATTTTTTAGATTCAGTTCTTCTTCAAGATGCGATAATCAGGAGAATTGAAATAATCGGAGAGGCAGCTAAGAATTTACCTTCTGATTTTAAAGAAGAACATCATGATGTTCCTTGGAAAACCATTGCGGGCATGAGGGATATTCTTATCCATAAATATTTTGGAATAGATTTAGAATTAACATGGGAAGTTGTTAAAAGAGATATTCCGGCTTTAAAAGAACAGATTTTAGAAATTAATGGGGAATTAATCTAAAATTTTGATTTAATTTACTTTTTTTAAAATAACCTATTTTAATGTGAAAAGACTAAATTAAAAAGTTCATTAGAAAATACAAAATAATTGTGTTGTATATCATGACAGATCAGAATATATTTCTAGACCATATTTTACAATCCATCGAGCTAATCGAAGATTATACAAAGGATATGACTAAAGAAGACTTTCTAAACACTGATTTTATTCAAGAAGCAGTAATCAGACGGATTAAAATCATCGGTGAGTCAGTTAAAAACATGCCTTCTGATTTTAAAGATAAATATCCAGAGATCCCCTGGAAAACTATTGCAAATGTTAGGGATACCCTTGAAAGTGGGGATTGTGATCTGGAAATAGTTTGGGAAACTGTAAAAGATGAGATCCCTGTCTTGAAAACAGAAATCTTAAAAATAAATGAAGTTAAAATAACTTATTAATATAGAAGTATAAACATCTGATTTTATGAAAACATATCTCAAACAGATCGTATATTGGAGAAAAATAAGAAATGAACATACGAGAATTAATTGAAGAATATTTTAAAATGAGCCGATATGTCGCTTTAGGTACTT
>JAEZKY010000053.1 GCA_023435985.1 Bacillota bacterium
TTCATCAACCACTATAAAATAATGGAGTGATTCCAATGCACATCTTAATATAGATTTGCTTTTTTTTGTTTCCATTTATAAAACACTCCTCATATTAAAAATTTTTAAACTGAATTATAAAGTTTTAGAAATTATAAATAAATTATATTTTCAGAATTTATGATAATAAATTATAACATATAAGTTAAAGGAATAAAAATTTATTCAAAGTATTGGAAGAAATAATTCGGTATTGTTTAAAATTTACTACAATGTGTAGGAAAAAACACATAATAGTATAAGGAATAATTATCAATGAAAGATTACAAAGATGCTTCATGGTTAGAAAATAATGTTAGGATATACAGGAATTCAGTTATCTTTTGGAAAGCCTTTTTTTAGAAAAAATCAGGATCAGAGGCTGTTAGCGCTAATTAGCTAAATTGTATTTATACAAAATAAAAGACAAGCCATACAGAAATAATAATTTTTGAGGGCTTGTTAATTTTATGTTTAAATCGCTAGTATTTAGTTCAATAAAATATAAAACAGAATGATAAAAGAGTAGTGAAATATCAACAATTGTAGTGATAAAATACTACATTCAATTTAAATATCCTAAATTTAAAATTTAATCTATTTTAAGTAAAGACAGGGATTATAGTAAGTTTTTATATTATAGTAGGTTTTATGGCACAATACTTGCGCTTAATAATTATGAGAGCAATAAGGAAAAGAAAATATATTCTATAGTAATTTACAAATTAGGAGGATTATTTTATGAAAGATGTAGTTATCGTAAGTGCAGTAAGAACAGCATTGGGAACTTTTGGTGGATCATTAAAAGATGTATCTGCAGTAGATTTAGGAGCTTTAGTAATTAAAGAAGCAGTAAGTAGAGCGGGAGTTAAACCAGAATTAATTGAGGAAGTTATCATGGGCAACGTTATTCAAGCTGGTCTTGGCCAAAACACTGCGCGACAATCAACAATTAAAGCAGGATTACCACAAGAAGTTTCAGCTATGACAATAAATAAAGTTTGCGGATCAGGACTTAGAGCAGTAAGTTTAGCAGCTCAAATGATAAAGGCTGGAGATGCTGAGATAATAGTTGCAGGTGGTATGGAAAACATGTCACAAGCTCCATATATATTGAATAATGCTAGATGGGGACAAAGAATGGGCGACGGTAAGATGGTTGACTCAATGATAAATGATGCATTATGGGATGCATTTAACAATTATCATATGGGAAATACAGCGGAGAATATTGCTGAGCAATGGGGGTTAACTAGAGAAGAGCAAGACGCTTTTGCAGAAGTATCACAACAAAAGGCTGAGGCAGCAATCAAAGAAGGCAAATTTAAAGACGAAATAGTTCCAGTAGTTATTCCGCAAAGAAAGGGAGAGACAAAAGTATTTGATACAGATGAGTTCCCAAGATTCGGAACAACTGTAGAAAGTTTGGGGAAATTAAGACCAGTATTCTCTAAAGAAGGTACAGTAACAGCAGGTAATGCTTCAGGAATTAATGATGGAGCAGCAGCGTTTGTTGTTATGAGTGCAGATAAAGCAGCAGAATTAGGAATCAAGCCATTAGCTAAGATAGTTTCTTATGGATCAAAAGGATTAGATCCAGCAGTCATGGGATACGGACCATTCCATGCAACAAAGAAAGCTTTAGAAAAAGCTAGCTTGACAGTAGAAGATTTAGACTTAATCGAGGCTAACGAAGCTTTTGCAGCTCAAAGTTTAGCAGTTGCTAAAGATTTAAACTTTGATATGTCAAAGGTAAATGTAAATGGGGGAGCTATAGCTTTAGGTCACCCAGTTGGGGCATCAGGAGCAAGAATTTTAGTTACTCTTATTCACGAAATGGAAAAGAGAGATGCTAAGAGAGGTCTTGCAACACTTTGTATAGGTGGAGGACTTGGAACAGCGCTTATTGTTGAAAGAGAATAATATTTTTGGGGGATATATATTTGGATGAAATACAACAAAGAATTATTCTCGAAGATGAAATAGAAAATTTAAGGGAAAAGCTAAATGAGGAATTTATTAAATATATAGAGCTCACAAATAGAGAAGATGAGGCAGAAGGGATAGCCTTAAGTAGAAAACTTGATGATGTAATAGTTAGCTATATTAAAATTTCTAATAAGTCTATAATTAAGTCTTAAATATTATTATAGAGACTAAGAGTTAAGACTTAGATAATGTAAGAAATAAAAATGTAAGGTGGAAAAATTTTGAGTTATAAGTTATTAAGTATAAATCCTGGTTCAACATCTACTAAAATAGCAGTATATGAAGGGGAACAAGAAATATTTGAAGAAACATTGAGACATTCATCAGAAGAAATAGGTCGGTTTAAACATACATCAGATCAACAAAGCTTTAGAACGGATATAATATTGAAGATATTGAAAGATAAAAAGATAGATATAAAGGAACTAGATGCAGTAGTAGGTAGAGGTGGTCTTTTAAAGCCGGTACTTAGTGGTACTTATAATGTAAATGATAAGATGCTAAAGGACTTAAAAGAAAATCTTTACGGGGAGCATGCATCTAATCTTGGGGCTATAATAGCAAATGAAATTGCAAAATCTATAGGCAAACCAGCTTTTATAGTTGATCCTGTAGTAGTTGATGAGATGGAGGAAATTGCAAGATTATCAGGAGTACCAGAACTTCCTAGAAAAAGTATTTTTCACGCATTGAATCAAAAGGCGGTAGCTAAAAGATATGCAAAAGAAAATTATAAAAACTATAGTGATATAAATCTTATAGTTGCGCATATGGGGGGAGGTGTTTCTGTTGGAGCACATAAAAAAGGAAAGATTGTTGATGTAAATAACGCTCTTGATGGCGATGGTCCATTTTCACCAGAAAGAAGTGGCGGGGTTCCAGCTGGCGATTTAGTAAGGTTGTGCTTTAGCGGAAAATACACATTAGAAGAATTGTTAAAGAAAATAACAGGAAAAGGTGGTTTTGTAGCATACCTTGATACAAATGATGCGAGAATTGTTGAAAATTCTGCACTTAATGGAAATAAGTTAGCAAAATTAATTCATGATTCTATGGGATATCAAGTTGCAAAGGATATTGGAGCTGCGGCAATAGTTCTTGATGGACAAGTTGATGCAATAATTCTAACTGGAGGCATGGCTTATGGAAAACCAATGATAGATTATATAAGTGAGAAGACAAAATTTATAGCACCTATAATAGTTTATCCAGGAGAAGATGAAATGCTTGCTCTTGCACAAGGTGGAATTAGAGTTTTAGATGGAGAAGAGGAAGCTAGAGAATATAAATAACCTTATAATAGAGGAATTCTTCAAAATATTGCCACTATCAAATAATGTGCGATTAATGCCAATAATTTTTAAGCGAAATAATTGAAACATCAATAAGGAGGAATAATGATGAATTTCCAATTAACTAGAGAACAAGAATTAGTACAACAAATGGTTAGAGAATTCGCAGTAAATGAAGTTAAACCAATAGCTGCAGAAATCGATGAAACAGAAAGATTCCCTATGGAAAATGTTAAAAAGATGGCAAAGATTGGAATGATGGGTATCCCATTTTCTAAGGAAGTTGGAGGAGCAGGCGGAGATGTACTTTCATACATAATCGCTGTAGAAG
>JAEZKY010000106.1 GCA_023435985.1 Bacillota bacterium
ATAAAACTTGAAACACTAAGTTTTGGTGGTATGGATACCAACATATGTATATGATCCACACATGCGTGGGCCTCAATTATCTCAACATTTTTGTATTTACATAATTGTCTCAGTATTTGCCCAACATCTTGTATGTGATAAACTATCTTCGTCCATATGGACGTCCTCCTTTTGATTTTAAGTTTGGTCGGCGAAACCTACTTATTATATTATCAAAAGGAGGACTTTTTTTCATGCCAGCCGCTAAAGCTCTTCGATGCTCACACGCAAAGCGTGTGGTTTATGAGGATCAACTACCTAGTACGTTGCTCCTAAATAAAAAACGGCTCAACCTTTTATGGTCAAGCCGTTTTTTAGTGCATTATGGTACTCCCAGCGGGAATCGAACCCACATCTATCCCTTAGGAGGGGATTGTTCTATCCATTTAACTATAGGAGCATATATCAAAAAATTTAAACATATTTAATTCGTACCTTTAAATTTTATTATAATTATGTATCATTGTCAAACTAATATTTATATTTGTTTCCTACTTAAGTAAACTTATCTAATAAAATTAAAAATTTAATCGCCAAACCTTGATGATTTGGCGACTTTTAAGACACATGAAAATAAATATTAGTTAAAAGATGCGTTATATATTAAAGTTAGAAATCATATTCAAAATACTCCTCCATAAAGCTCTCAAGCTGCTGCTGAAGATTTATTTTTTCCTCATACAAGTTATTTATCTTTTCATAATCCTCACAATTCTCATTAATTTCTATTTCTAAAACTTTTAGCTTTTCTTCTAATTCTTCTATCTGCTTTTCTAATCTTTGCTTTTTAAACTCATTATTATTTGACTTTGTTGCTTTAACTGCTTTTTCTTTTTGTTTTTTTATAATTTTATTACCAGCATCAGTATTTCTTAAGGCTTCTCCTGACGCTTTAAGCTCATCTGATTTTTCCTTATAATACTCATAATTACCAGCATATGATGCTAAAGAACTGATCCTTAGTTCTACAACTCTGTCTGCTATATTATTTATAAAATACCTATCATGGGAGACAAAGAAAAGCGTACCAGTAAAGTCCTTTAATACTCCTTCAAGCTCTTCTCTCGAATCTATATCCAAATGATTGGTTGGTTCATCTAAAATCAAAAGATTTATCTCATTGTACATGAGCATTGCTAGCTTAAGTCTGCTCCTTTCCCCTCCTGAAAGAGAACCAACCCTTTTAAATACCATTTCCCCAAAGAACATGTATTTTGCAAGGTACTCTCTCGCCTTTCCTTCTGTTATTGTTATTCCGTCTCTGAAGCCTTCTAATATGCTCTTGTTTTCATCTTCAAAGCTTATATTTTGCGGTAAATATCCAAGCTTTATGCCGCTTCCTAAAACAGCTGTTCCATTATCTGCTCTTAAATCTCCAAGTAATATCTTTATCAAAGTAGATTTTCCACAGCCATTTGCTCCTATTAAAGCTACTCTTTCTTTATTTCTAATTAGTAAATCTATTTTATTAAATAGAACTCTTTCACCATAACTCTTACTTAATTCCTTGATTATGACCACATTATCTCCTGATTTTTCTCCAATATTAGTATGAATATTCATACTGGATTTTTCCAAAACTGGCTTATCTACTCTTTGAAGCTTATCTAAAAACTTTTGCATATTTGCGGCTCTTTTAAAGAATTTTTCGTTATCTCCTCTCATTCCCCAATCTCTAAGCTGAGCTATAGACTTTTCAATCTCTTTTATCTTCTTTTGTTGACTTAAAAATGCCTCCATTTGAAGCTTAAGCTGCCTCTCTTTTTCATTAACATACGCTGTGTAGTTTCCCTCATAGCTTGTAGATACCATATCCTCTATCTCTATTATCCTTGTAACCACATTATCTAGAAAATATCTATCATGAGATACTATCATAACTATACCTTTATATTCTTTAAGATAAGCTTCAAGCCATTCCATAGTTTCTAAATCCAAGTGATTAGATGGTTCATCTAGAAGCAGTATATCTGGATTTTGAAGAAGTATTTTTCCTAAAATCACTGTGGTTTTTTCTCCTCCGCTAAGTTCAGAGAATAATTTATTTTTAAACTCCTGATTAATTTTAAGTCCCACACAAACCTTGCTTAACTTTTCTTCCTTTTCATACCCTCCAAGGCTTTCATAAGCCATCTGAACTTTTGAATAACAATTCAAAAGCTTTTGCATATCTTCTTCATTATTACCTGCTAATTGCTTTTCCAAAACTTCCATATCTTTTTGCAGGTTATCTATCTTTTCAAAAGCTGTGTTTAGCACGTCAATTGTTTTAAAGTCTTCGGGGTATACCGGCATCTGCTCAAGGTATCCAAGAGTTGAGTTCTTTTTAATTGATATTGTGCCTTTCTCATAACCTTCAACCCCCATTATTATTTTTAAAAGAGTACTCTTTCCACATCCATTTCCTCCTACAATCCCAACCTTTTCGCCTGTCTGAATATCAAAGGTGACATTCTCTAAAACCATATTTGCCCCATAATATTTTTGTAGTTTATTCAAAGCTAATTCTATCATTTTCGTTTCCCCCAGTTTCTTTTGATTTTTCTTCTATATTCTTGTGCTTGTTAATCTTTAATAGCAATAATATCATTACTGGTATATATAAAAGCCCTATAAGCTCAAAAGTTACTGAAAATCCAATCTTTTCTGCTAAGAGACCAAAGAGCGGAAATACACCTATCATAAAAATGCTGAAGCTAAAGCTGTCAAAAGACAGTATTGTTGCCCTATATTCCGATGGTATCCTTGAGTTTATATAAGTACTGAGTACAGTAAAGGCTAATCCTCCTGTTGTTGAAGTCAGTAAAAAGAAAACTATGGCTGACTCCTTACTTAAACCTAACCCTAGCAAAGATATTATATTTGCTATTGATATGCTTATTAACGTTCCTCTTAAGCTTAATTTGTTTTCAATCTTGTATGCGTATTTTGAGCTTAATGCCTCGAGCAGACTGCTTACTGCACATATTACCGCAATCATGGTTTTTGAATAGCTCATATCTGAAAAATACTGCTGACTATAGAAAAACACAGTAGTTTGAAGACTTCCTGCCAATGCTGAAAATAATATTAAATACAATACTATCTTTCTTTTCTTAAGCACTCTTACACTAGTATTCAATTGATTTATTATTAAACTTCCTTGAATTTCTTCTTTATCCTCCTTATGAACTTGTGGCTCATTGAAATTATAAGCAGCTATTAATGCAGCAATTTGCACAATTGTTCCTAATATATACGCATATAAGAACCTTATATCAGACAAAATTCCTCCAAATAAAACCGCTATTCCCTGGGAAATACACATAATGAAAGATAGATTTCCCCACAATACTTTATACTTTTCCTCTTCCCCAAGTTCTTTAAGACTGTCATAAATCAAAGCTTCTCCTGCTCCAGAATTTAAGTTCATTGCTGCAGCACTTAAGACAAAGGAAACTGCAAAGCCTAAAAAGCTATTTGACATAATCATTAGAATACATGAAATTATGCTTACAAACCTCCCTAAGACTACACTGAACTTCTTTCCATACAAATCTGCAATAACTCCTGTAGGCAGCTCAAATAACACTGATGTTATATGATAAATTGATTCTAATACGCCTATCTCAATTAAGGACATGCCCTTGAAGCCTAAATATAAGACCCATATGGCTGAAGTGATATTTAATTGTAATAAAAAATTATATATATAACTGACTTTTATATTTCTTTTCAATTTTTCCTTCATGTTTAACTCCTCCAAAACTTTAGGCACCTAAAAATAAATAGCAGCTAGAGCATCACATATTCTTTGCTTGTGCCTTACTATTTGATTTTTTTCAAACAAAAATAAGCCCCTTATTAACCAAAAATATTTTTATTAAAGGTTAATAATAAAAGGCTTATGGAAAAACTGCATCCTATAATTTCATGTACATAAAAAGGACTCAAGTATAAATCTTGAGTCCTATAAAATCCTTATTTATCAGTATTTAAACTAATTTAAAGATATAGATCATGAATTTACACTATAATCGGTACTTATTCTAAAAATGGACGCACTTCTCCCGTTAAATGCTA
>JAEZKY010000130.1 GCA_023435985.1 Bacillota bacterium
AAATAAATGTCTCTACTAAACTAATATGACTATTATATTATCTATAAACATTAAACCTTTATTATTTGACATTTTTAGCTTTTCATTTCATAAAATTATAAAATTAGATTGAATAAAGTAATATAAAAACTTAATTAAAAAATAATTAAATACTACCCCCCCCAATTTATCCCCCTTTCTATAATTAAACATACTACTTCTTGATTTCATAAAAAGAAGCCATTAATAGAATTCATTTATTGGTCTCTTTTTGTTAAATTCATTAAATGACCCTCACTTGAAACCTTTTTTTAGAGTTTCAAATCACAAGGGCCGTTTAATCTAATGAAAAAACAACGGGGCATGTAAAATTTAAATAATTACATGTTCATCATGCCAGACATCATGTTGGGACTGTTAGGTAAATTTTTACCGTACCATTTTTTATACAAATTACGCATTTCTGTAATCTCAGCACTCTGACTTTTAATAATTGAACGGGATAATCTGCGTATTTCAGGATGCTTTCCATTCTTTAAAGCTATTCGAGCCATCATTACTGCCATTTGATGATGAGGAACCATTTGTCTAATAAATTCCTTATCGAAGGGCTTTGCACTTTCAAGCCGATTTAAATTTACCATTTTCTTCATTGCTTTGTTCATCATACTCGAACGTGGAACATCCTTGCCATACCATTTCTTATACCAATAGCGCATCTCTAAAATTTCCCCATTTTGGCTTCTTTTAATATTCTTTGCCAAATATTTAACTTCAGAATGTTCTGCCCTTTTTGATGCAATATTTGACATATCTACTGCAGCTTGATGATGGGGAACCATATTTTCAATAAAAAGGCGATCTGAATATTTATGGTGATTTTTCATGGTTTTTCCATGTCCCTGGACTTCTGCTGCTGATACTACTCCCGAGAATCCCACAATAATCACAAGAACAAGCAGAAGCATTCCCAATAGCTTCTTCATATTTTTCACCTCCAATAGTACAACTATTTTAATTATATAATAAAAAAATTTTTATAATTAATATAATTAAAATAAAATCAATATTTAAGTCTATAAATATACGAAATCTAACTAGTTTTCACGAAAATTTCTATTCAGGGCATATTTCCGCCAGGAACTCATTAAAGAATTGGTTAAATTAATTTCATAAAAAAGAAGCTATTAATAGAATTCAAGTAATTATTTAAAATTGAAGATTTTTTTGTATATTTTAACCTTAAAGAAAGCTTTTTAACACATTTTTAATATACATTAATTTGTAGTACATAATATAATATTTGTATTAAAAACGCGTGGGGGTGAAATTGTGAGGAAACAACTAGAAATTTTCTTACTTGTCCTTACAATTGCAATAGGTTTTTCAGGAGCAGTAACTGCAGCAAACAGTAACAGTATGAGCCCAAATAACATGCAAATGCATATGTCACACAGCCAGATGACACAAATGATGCAAAAAATGCACTTAACTAACAGCCAAATGGTAAAAATGATGCAAATGATGAAAGTAATGCATTCTATGCACCTAACTAAAACTCAGATGATGCAAATGATGCAAATGTGCATGAAAATGATGGGAACTCATAAGTATACAAGATAAAACTTCAAAACCAGTACCTTAAAGAATACATCTTCATAGACTATTTTTTTTACTAATTCAATCATTAAAATAAATAAGTCTATATTCACTGGACACAAATGCCCTAAGTGTCCAGGGGCTTAAGTAAATCTACTTAAGCTGAATATAATTAACGAAGGATAGATTATGCCTTCTTCGACCAATAATCAAATTATTTTTTATGAAATATATACATTTTGAATCAATTCAAAAAAACTTGAAATAGAAAACTTTTAATCGTTTTATTTTCTTGTTATTTTCTCAAACCTTGATTTAATTCTACCATATTCTCTGTTATTAAATGGACAATCTTTCATACATATAGTGCAGCTTTCATAGCATCCTCTGCATAATTCTGGTACAAATTTACTTGATTTAGATCCATCAGATTCTATTTCTACGATAGCATTCTCTGGACATTTTTTAATGCATTTTCCACAGGTATTACAGTAGTCTGATATCCATGAATGCCCGTTATGCTCTTTTAATGGTAAATTATCGATACTTGTAAATATTGCAGAAATTTTTTGTCTTGGGCCGAGTTCTGGAGTTATTAAAAGATTACTTTTGCCTCTATAACCTATTCCTGCTTGTTGTGCAAGTGTAGGGTATGTAACTGATCCAATAGCAGGATGACTTGCATGTGCACCAAAACCATTTTCCCTAAGGTAATCAGCAAGTTCATTTGTTATTTTACCAAGTTTATCGTAAAGCTTGAGATCTGTTTCTGCTTTTCCAGGGAGTTCATTATCTACCTGGTTCTTATCTATTTCTTTAGTCATTACAATTACATTTTCATATAAAACAGCATTATCTTTAAATATTCATTCTGGAAGAACCTTAGTGTATCCTATACTTACAATTCCCATAGATTTAGCATAATTTTCTAATTCTTTAATAAAATTATCTAATGCTGTTGTTTTAGGGACAAATGGGTTATTTTTTAAGGATTTAAAGTTGTATTCTATGTTTTTTCCTATAGATAACATTGTAGGAAGAGCTCGGAGTGATGTTTTCTTATTAACTGCGAATATTTTTGGAGATGAAGAATTTGATTTAATTGCCCCTCTTTCATCATTAACACTTCTGTATAACTGTTTAATGTTATTCATCCGTTTAGCTGTGTATTTAGACTTCATATTTTCTATAAAACTCATTATATGCCTCCTTTAAAGTTTACTTTTTCAAATTGTCCTGTTTTACATGCTTTTTCTTTCATAATTTTATTCTCCAATTTTTTGTTAATGTCGGTTATGCGACACTTTGTATATAAAAGTGTCGGTTATGCGATATTAGTAATGCGACAGAAAATAAAATATAGTTGGATATCCAACAATATTCCATGGAATGCTGCAAACCAAAGGGATACTTAACATATCTGATACTATGGATTTTAGGCAAAAAGAGCATGAAAGGATCAGAAATCAGTAAAGAATTAGGTAAAAGAAGAGGCAAAAGACCCAGTTCTGGAACAATTTATCCCCCACTTAATGAATTAAAAAATAAAGGACTTATCATTATTGACAAAAATAAATATTACTCATTAACCCCTAAAGGGAAAAAAGAATTAGAAGAAGCCTGCAAATACTTTTTTAACATTTTCTATGACATTGAAGACATGTTAAAATTCTGTAAAGATTTAAAAACCAGTGATTAAATTTACTTTAATATAATTAATTAATGACATTGCAGTTCCATCTGAATTCAGTTTATAATATTTGTTCTTAGAATTACTATAAGAGCTTATTATCTTATGTTTCTTAAGTATTCCTAAATTATAAGAGATTAAATTTTGTTTTTCTTTTATTAAATAGACTAGTTCACAAACACAATAATCTCTTTTTTGGAGTAACAATATTATTTGCAGCCTTGTAGGATTACTTAGTATTTTAAGTAATGTAACTATCTCATCAATATTAGCTCTTTCTAAAGAAT